>JAQVGK010000478.1 GCA_028696755.1 Bacteroidales bacterium
CTGGGCCTATTGTTGTTGGTCCATAAATTTTAGCTCCCATTTTTATTTCAGAATTCTCGCATATAGCAAAAGGACCGCGGATGTGAGTTCCTTCCATTATCTTTGCATTTTTGCCAATGTATACTGGACCATCGTTGGTGTTTATTGTAACACATTCTACAAAACATCCATCCTCGACAAAAACTGGAAATTTTCCGAAAACAATATTTGTGTTGCTAAGATTTTGTGAAGTACGGCTATTTGTAATCAGATCGAAATCGCGTTTAATCAATTCGCCATTTAGACTAAAAAGGTCTGTGTTCGATTTTATAAAAATTACGTCGCCTGCGTACTCAGTTTTGTTTTCAGGAATATTATCGAAATCTTGGTTAAAATTATAAGCTAAAATATTGCCATCCTTTATTAAGCACGAATTTCTGAGTGAGTTTATGGTATCGCAAATACTTGTATCTGGGATAAGTGCAGAATTAATTACAATGTTTTCCGAATCAATATTTAGCTTATATTTTACCTGAAGGTAATCTTCAGTTTTTACGTGAATTTTGGCATTAAGTAAAACTTCCCATTTTTCTTTAATAGTAAGGATTCCAGCTCTAAAATCTGCAATGGATCTTGTGAAACTTAGTGGCAAAAATTTTTTGTGTTGATTTAGGTCTGAAAGTATATAATTCATATTCCTGATTTTTATGGCGTAAAGATAAAAAAAAAGCCCCGTAAATAACGAGGCTTAAATATTTTTATAAAGTCTGATTTAGTCTTTAGGCTGATTTCTCTGTTCCAAATGCTTTTGGTAACGATTACGGAATTTATCAACACGACCAGCGCTGTCAACAAGTTTCATTTTACCTGTATAGAAAGGATGAGAAGTGTTTGAAATCTCGAGTTTATAAAGTGGATATTCAACACCATCAACTTCGATAGTTTCTTTTGTGTTAGCAGCCGATTTGGTAATAAACACGTTGTCGTTCGACATATCTTTAAATGCCACTAAACGATATTTTTCAGGATGTATGCCTTTTTTCATTTCAATAATTTTTAAAAACTTTTTCTACATTCGGGCTGCAAAGATAATCATCATTATTTAATTAACAAAATAAATGTTAAATATTTTTTGTATTAATATTTTTGACTCCATTAGTTGCATTTTCCCTTGACATAACTACATTTGATTACATTCCACCTTCGTCTCCACCATCGTAATCATTATCCAGACCTTTGTCTTTACGATTTTTAAAGTCGTTAATTTTGTAAGTTACCGAAAAAGTTACGATTGGTCCGCGAGGGTAGCGCAATGAATATTGATAGAAACTGTCGGTTTCGGAGATGCTTTCCATTTTCATTGTTCTGAAAATGTTTCTAAAATTGAGACTCAGCGATAGCTTTCTGTCGAGGAAGTCTTGCCTAATCCCACCATTTGCCATCCAGCTAGCAGAGCGGGTGCCTTGAGCACTAATTTGTGGGCCGCTATAATTAGCTCCAATCTGGATCGAAGTACCAGTCTTTTTTAGTCTGAAAGTATTGTTCATTCTGGCAGTCCACGAGAAAGAGGTTCCCGAATTATAATTATCAGAAATAAGTTCGTAATAGAATCCTGAACCTGAAATGTTGAGATTGTACCACTTAGTAAGGTTTAGATTTGCCATAAGTTCCCCACCAGCCGAAAGGTCTTCACCAACATTATCGAAGGTCATAATGAAAATGTTAGGGTTTTCGGGATTTACAACTGTGATCCAGCTTATTTTGTTGTAAGTTTGACGCATATATGCTTCTACAGAAACAAAATGCTGATCAAATTTCTTCTGAAAACTTAAATCGTACGAATTTGTGTATTCGGGCAGCAAGTTTGGATTCCCCTGACGAATATTATTTGGGTCAACAATTTCGACAAATGGATCGAGGTACCAGCCTCTAGGGCGATCAAGTCTGCGGCTATAACTGGCAAGTAGTTGCATCTCGGCCGGCAACTGATATGATATATGAACCGATGGGAAGAAATCAAATTTGTTGTAAGCCCATTTCTGATCAGTTACAGTTTGGTGGAATAATCTGTCGGTGTATTCTGTTCTTAAACCAACCTGATAACCAAGTTTTTTCCAATAATTTGCAAAAATTGCGTAGCCCGATTGGATGTTATTTATATATGTGTATGGGTTTATCTGATTAGGGTCATCTGCCCATTCGTCCGAAAGCAAGGTTTGATAACGATAATCATTGTTTAAAGTCGATATTTTTAGCTGATAACCGGTTTCGAATTTCCCTTTTTCGAATAATGGAAGGACATAATCAACCTTTCCTGTTATCGTGTTTCCATTTCCGGATTCTATTGTACGATGTTCGCTTATGATATCACCAATAGGGTTTCTCATGTGATCCGATAATGTTTCGTTAAAATAATTTTCTTCGTTTTCAAAATCTCCAGCATAGCTTCCAAAAACCTGGATTTCGTGACCTGCCTTTTTAAATTTTTTCATGTAATTAACGTCACCCGAGAAATAACTTCTACTAGACTCCATTTCGGTATTTGAAATATAGTAATAGAAATTTTGAGTAATACCATCATAATCGTACCAACTACCAGACCAAGCGCTGTTTCCCATGCCATGGCCACTTAAGCCATAACGACCCGAAATAGTAATAATTTCATTGTCATTAATGTAGTAGTCAAGTCCTGTACGAAAACTTCCTGATTTTCTATTGCGATAATTCTGTGAGAAGTTATTTAATATGTAGGTTGATGTGTCGTTAATAAATGATTGGCGATGCGATTCTCCTTCGCCTTTATGTCGGCGGTCGCCATATTCACCGCCAATAAAGAAATTGATTTTTTGTGTTCTAAAATTAAAAAGGGCATCTCCGCCATGTGTGTAAAAAGAACCAACATTAGCCGAAATTTGTCCGTTGTAACCTGCTCTTTTGTCTTTTTTTAGAACCACATTTATTATTCCACCTACGCCATCCGGATCGTATTTTGCCGAAGGATTTGTGATAATTTCGATGCTTTCGATTGAGCTAGCAGGGATTTGCTGAAGAGCTTCGCTTCCCTGAATGGGGCTTGGTCGCCCATCTACCATAACTAAAAAGCTTTCCGAACCTCTAAGCGCAACATTACCATCAATATCGGTTGTAACAGAAGGAACATTTTCTAAAACTTCGACAGCTGTTGCTCCGGCCGAAATGATATCCTGATTAACATTTACGACTTTGCGATCGAGACGATAATCAACCTGATTTACGTTAGCTTCAATGCTAACCTCGTTAAGCATCTCTGCGTTTATCGACAAATAAACCTTACCTAAATCTATT
Source organism: Bacteroidales bacterium (assembly GCA_028696755.1). The sequence continues at coordinate 3,304 of JAQVGK010000478.1, forward strand.
TC
>JAQVGK010000479.1 GCA_028696755.1 Bacteroidales bacterium
GTTTTCAGATTTCTTATCTTATGATTCCTCAGAACATTACTCAATAGCAGCCTAATATTATGGAAAACCAAGTTAAAACAGCCAAGTTTCAGTTTAAAAGCTTTTTAATCAATTCAGCGATAATAAATGTAATGTCTGAAAAAATTGGCGACGAAATAAGTTTTGGATTTGATCCAAAGGGAATCATTAATGCTGCCGAAAAGAAATTTGAACTTAATCTGAACGTGATGATTAAGGATGAAAATGAACAATTGGATATTAAAGTCTCTGCCATTGGGATATTTATATTTCATCCAGATACTGATACAACTGATTTAGATAACTATTTCTATGTAAACGCACCAGCAATATTATTCCCATATATCAGGGCGTATATTGCTAGTCTTACTGCACTTTCGGGAGTAACAACCGTAACGATGCCAACTTTAAACATGCATGCAATAGGACAAGATTTAAAAGCAAATACAGAGACGATTTAGACAGGTAAATTTCGTTTTCAGTATTCTTTCAGATTATTAAGAAGCATCTCTAAAAATATATAAATTAGCCACATAATTTTATCTATGGACTACAACTTCTTCATCCCATATATAATTGCCATTGGCTTCTGTTTTTTCTTACTTTACACTAGGTCGTTAAGTTGGGCAAAGCCGGCTCTGAGGTGGCTGATTTGTGGAGTACTTTTTATTTATGGTTTGTTCCGATTTTATTACAATTCCGAAACCCAAGTAGACGATTTTATGCTGAATTGGTGCTTGTGTATGCCATTGTTTTATTATTCAATAGATCGCTTTTTTCGTTTTTTGAGTTTCAAAATTTATAATCGAGATTTTATTCTGTGGTTGAAGAATTCTCCTGAAATTGATGACTCTTGGGGTGCCAAAAATCCTCTTGTAAAAACTTTCGATATTGTATTTTCGTTGAGTTTGTTGGTTGTGATATTCGGAGGGATGGTGGTTGGGGGGTTAATTTAGTTGGCTTATCTCCTTCCCTATAATTTTGATAATCGGCAAACAACAATGAGTTTTCACTTGGGCTGATTCCTTTAAAAATCACCCCGACAGAAAAAAAAGGAGATTTCACACAGAAGTCTCCTTTTTTTATGAATTATTGTTTCGTTATCTCGCTACCACAAATTGCTGTCTTACCCCAGTTGTTTTATCGCTGATGAAATATATACCAGGAACTAAGTCTGAACAATCTATTTTTGTTTGTGCATGTGCGTTGCAATCTTCTTCTTTTAATAATCTTCCAGAGATGTCGGTAATTTGAAGAGTAGAATTAGATTGTTGATTAAAACTTACAAATAAAATATCGTTAGCGGGATTTGGATATACTGTAAACTTGTTTGCATTTTGATCTGCAACATTTACTTCAAAGTCAAAACTAATATTATCTAAAAGCAATCTCGAACCTTCAATGCTTCCTGATGAAAAGACCAAAGTTAAAGTATCTGGATCTCCATCATAATTTAGCTCAACTTCAAAATAAGTATATTCTGAAGCTGCAACAAAAGCATAATCACCTCCTCCAACTGTCACATCATCGTCAGAAAACATCACCTGAACAACGGCTATATCAGTTTCTTGCGGATAGTATTTATAATACCCTTTAAACTTTGATGGTTTGTCGGTATAAGGAATTCCTCGAACTGGATCATCATCATCGAGAAAAATTTCTCCTAAGGACAAATAGCCAGAAATAATATATTCGCCCATAACTAAACTTGTAACCAATTCGGCAGCGCTTCCTCCTTCAAAAACATCGTCACTCTCAACTACCGACGAGACTCCAATAGCCGTAAAATAACTATTGAGAGTGTGCCACGATTGCGGATCGGTGAACTCAACATCAAACCAATTCTCAAGATCATGATTTGGGATTAATTCAGGATCTGGATCTTCACCTAAAGAATTTGTAAAATAAATACTATCAAACATTATCCATGAATCAAAACTATATACAGTCTCGAGAAAAATATCCGATGAGATAAATCCAACAAATACCGAATCGCAAGCTCCAGGTGGAACATCAAAATAGAATTGGGTCCATTCGCTAGCAACACCACCAATTTTGGTAGCAAAAAAAGTGGGAACAGTGTTTAAAAATTTTACTAACATTATTACAGCCGAATCGTGCTCTGCTAAATCCGATTTGTAATATCCACCAATTCCATCAAATGATTCGCTGTAAGGAATGCCAGCGCCAGGACCATCACCTATTATTTCGCCATGGTAAAAATATGAGAAACTAGTATCTTCGCCATTAAGATATGGCTGCAATTTTACGCTATAGTCACCCGAGTATGCATCTTCTGATTTACTAAAACCAGGATTACCATACACATTCTCACTATTTCCACAAGTCCAGTCGGATAATGACTCAAAAATAACTGTACTAGCCCAATTTTCAAAACCACCATTTGGCAACTGCTGCTGCGCCATCATAGTAAATGACGATAACAAAAATACAATAAAGCAAATTTTCCTTTTCATAGCTTTTAGTTTTAATATTCGAGCACAAATTAGCATTTTTTTAAACACAAATAGAAATTTGATTTAAATTTTATAATTTTAGCAGACTCGCACCGATTACTGATTACGAATATTTACTGATTACCGATTACAAATATTTACCGATTACTCAGAAGGCTAAGGCTAAGGCTAAGGCTAAGGAGGATTAATGCTAAATTTAGCAGTCTGCCATCCCGTTAAAATAGAAATTGCTTTGTGAATTTTATAAAAAAGCAATTTGCAATTTTAACATACTCGCTAAAAGAAAAAGTGCAAAGCAATTTCTTCTTTTAACGAGGATCCACTGCCTGTCCCGATTTATCGGGTAGCCTTTGGCTCGGGACCGATTACAAATATTTACCGCTTACCGCTTACAAAAAGGCTAAGGCTAAGGTTAAGGAGGATTAATGCTAAATTTCAGTCTGCCACAGATTACCGATTACAAATATTTACCGATTACTCAGAAGGCTAAGGCTAAGGTTAAGGAGGATTAATGCTAAATTTCTGTCTGCCACAGATTACCGATTACAAAAAAAGGCTGAGGCTGAGGCTAAGGCTGAGGAGGATTAGTGCTAAATTTAGCAGTCTACCATCCCGTTAAAATAGAAATTGCTTTGTGAATTTTATAAAAAAGCAATTTGCAATTTTAACATATCCTTAAATCCGCAAACTAATTGTTATAAAAACTCACCAAACCACTGTTTATAAGTATTTTAAACAGGGTTTGGTAAGTAAAGTTTTTTCACTTATTTTTATGATGCAAAACAAAAAAACAAAAAA
>JAQVGK010000480.1 GCA_028696755.1 Bacteroidales bacterium
TTTGCTGGCGTTTTTAACTTCGTTGAGGGCTTCGCCGTTCGTTTTTTTGTCGGTGGTTTTTTGGATTTGCTGGCGTTTTGCTATTTTTTGATTTAGATTTTCAGAACAGAAGACAAAAAAGCACGACGTGCTACAATCGCCAGAAAATCAAAATTTTCCTTCCCAATATTGGGAAAATGCTTGCTAGAAGTGGGAATTGGAGGTGGTGGTAATTTTTAGAGTGTTTTTGATTGAGATACAGATTGTTTAACAGATTTCTTCACTATCATGATTCCCACAATTGTTTTATTTTGGTTTTGATTTCTGTATATTGAAATACATACAATTTATTTATCCAATTTTACATGGCATTTGTGTAGGTCAAATTCATGAATTTGACCTACGTTAATGCCACATTAAAATGAAATGATAAAATTAAATCAAATAATCCCAAATGTGTAATTATCGCACCACCCCCACGCAATTATTGCAATTCTGATTCAAATTGTATTCTTTTCTCTGTGTTGCAGCTGCTGTAATATCAACAGCGAACATTCTTTTATCTGGAATTTTGCCGTTGTAAACTTCGAATGGCGTTAAGCCAAACAATGCAGAATGAGGTTTGCAATTATATTGCTCAATTGCCCAGCTAAGGTATTTTACCGTTTGTTCGTAATTCAATAATTCTGTGGTAAACAAGTAATCGTATTTCATTCGCTTATTAACTGATTCAACCATGCTGTTGGAGAAAATAATATCTAATTGAGCAATAAGTTTTCTAATATTCGAATTTTCTGCGTTTACAAACTCGTTAACCTTTCCCTTATTTTCAGAACCATCGTCAGTAATTAAATCAATGTAAGGAGGAATGTCGCCAAAATTTTCTCTTGTATAAGCCTCGCTAATGTTTTCAAAAGTTATATCTGCTGAGTATTTAAGCGAGGCTTTCCAATTGATAATATAGCGTGAAAAGTTATCAACCAGAAAATAAAGATAAACTTTTGTATTATCCAATGGCTTAAAAATTGTAACATCCATGTGCAAGATCTTTTTTGGAGCATCTGCGCGTAATCCCTTAGTTTTTCTAATCTTTTTACGAATAGGACGGTTTGGCATTAACAAGTGTGCATACTTATAAAAACTCGTTAAACTTAAAAATGCAGATTTATCTCTCAACATTTTGTAATACACCGAAACCAAACTCCAATTCTGGTATTCTGGTGCATCAAGATAATCGTTAATTGATTTCAATTCTGGCTCAGTTATTTGTTTTGGGTTTAATTTTCGGCACAAAACCAAAGGCGATAATCCACAATTTACTTTCCTTTTCCATGCATAAAACTGCTGATATGATATGCCAAATGCTTTTAATGCTCTGTTCAACCCCAAAACATCTTTCGTCTTTTCGATTGTTTCAATTATCATTTCTCGAGAGTTAAACAAAATCTTTCTTCTGTTTTTTACTGTTTGAAAAATAGCATGATAAGTTGCATAAATTCGATACAATGCTTTTGCAGCTTGCAATAGCTCCTTCACCGTCAAAATCTGTCGCACCAAGGCCAAACGATCGTCAAAATCGTGTACATACTCCAAACCAAAAAGTTTCTGGACGTCTCGCTTTTTCCAATTATGCAAAGTGCTCGAAGGAATTTGGTTAAGTATTTCGTTTGGTAAAATCCCAAGTTGGTACTGCAAAATAAAGTCGGAATGGTATGTGCGTTTCATGAAGGAGAAAAAGAGTGCAAAATAATCGTAAAATCTATAAATCGCAAGTTTACAAACCATCGTCAAAAAAACATTCAAAAACATTAGTATTTGTCAATCATTTTATTACTTTTGTAACTAAATTAACAAAGCATTTAGATATGAAAAGATTATTTTGCATTTTAGTCATGGCTACATTAGGCCTTAGTTTTTCGTTTGCACAGGAAACTTTTAACTATCCTGCAACTGGGGCAACATCTTTTACAATCAATATTCCAACCGAAGAATGGACAGTTAATAACACTAATGGCATAATGGAATTTCATCCTTCGGCATTAAACACAATTGCGGGAGCAGTTATTCTCCCATGTCCCGATCCTGCATCGGAGCTAGCTGGCGACACATTGGTTTATGCTTCAGTTCAATACCTTACAAACACATTCCAAAACATCGCCTGGGACGAAAACACCAGCGACTTTCTAAATTCGGATGTTAGCTTTGTTAAGCAAACCGGAAATGGCACTTTAATGGATGAAAATTCAAATCCAGTAAATTATAATTTTAACATGTATATTCTCTCGACTCCCGATAGAAACATATTCTCACTAGTGTCATATTGCAAAGCAGAAAATCTCGCAGAGTTTAATGCCGATTTAAATAATATTTTGATGTCGGTTGTTGGAGTTGTGGAGTAGGGGGTGATTTCCTAAATAAATTGCTCAATTGCATCTTAAAATATTTTTCAACTTAGAAAATCTTTTCTAAATGGCAAACATTGCTTTAAACAAGCCTATTATAGAATCAGCTTGGGCCAAGCCCCAAGAATTGACAAACGATAATTTTAAAGTTTATGATGGGAATAATGGTTTTACCTATTCACATTGGCCAAGTTATCTAACTTTAGATTTGCAGGAAATCGCATCAATTGAAACTATAAGATTCCTGTTATTTGACAAAGACGCCAGAACTTACAAATACAGATTTTTAACCTCACCTGATTTAATAAATTGGTCCGTTCATTTTGATAGTTATGATGTAGGTTATAGTGGATGGCAAGAGTTTTCATTCCCCGACAAAATCAACGTAAGATATATTAGGATTCACTGTTTGTGGAACTCAGTAAATACAGGATTTCACCTTGTTCAGATGCAAGTTTATGATGAAAATACTGAACTACTAGAATACAAAATCACTAACAAAAAAGTAATTCATACGAAATCGGAGATAATTGCTACTGAGATTGGTGATGAGGGATTTTTTTGTGATGCGCCTATCTCTATCAAAACTAATATAATTAGTATAAATTATTTGTCTGATGAAAATTCCAATTATGTTTATTTAGAATAAGCAAATTAAATCAATAATGTTAATTAGAATAAACATAATTAACTTTTTTTCATAATTGGAAATTCAATTTCGTTTAGTTCAGCAATTTTAATAAATGTTAAATTTTTTTTTGTAATTTTCATCTCAAACTTTCTTGCTTGATCAAGAAAGTTACAAAGAAATCAAGAAGAACCGAAGCCGAATGGCGAGCTCACCGAAGGTAAACGATCCTTCCCCCCGCTCTTTTGAAACAAAAGAACTGTAAGCAAAG
>JAQVGK010000481.1 GCA_028696755.1 Bacteroidales bacterium
CAGGATTTATCATTGGCTCTGGAACAAGCAACCTACTAAAATATCCCTCATCAGAATTTATATAACCAAACTCGCCGTATATTGAAGAAGCAGGATGACTCAATATCATCGCTCCTTGAGCAGGTGAATATGGATAACCGTTTATATTAAAACTAGCATTAACTGAATCGACTTCAACTGAGTTATAAACATACATCATATTCAAAACAGAATCGCTTCCAATCAAATCATTCGTAACATTTCCAAGATCAAAATCGCACATCATGCCAGTATAAAAATTGGCATAATCGTGGTTTGAGCGATTAATCAAGCGATAATTAACAAAAACTGTTTGTTGTAATACCGACCCAACCGAAGGATTTAAACAATATACCATTCCGTGCACTTCAAATCCAGTTTTCAATCCACCAGATGCTTGTTGGCCTCCTGCATCATTTGCAATAAAATAAATTGCCTGATCTCCACGAATCATCGGAAAGTCACCATTTTGAGGATCGTAAAATCCATTTTTATTTACATCGTAAAATGGAGCAAGATCGGCTGCCTCACCATTATTGGTATTCCCATGTGCTGGCCAATTTTCAATAACTTCAGGCATAACATAACCAGGTTCGTTAAAATGATAATAGTGGTACTCAAGATCTGAAAGGTTTACTAGCCACACTCTATTATATTTACTTTTAAATTCATCACCAGAATAGTTATTTGCAATCGGACCAAATACAAAATCCTTATCAGCAAAATAATAACCTGAAAGTCTCAATACCGAGTTTTCATCAATTCCTCCAATAAACAATCCCGCATAAAATATAGAATGAATTCCTAAACCATTCGGCACTTCAAAACCTGGTGAAAACTCAGCACCAGTTAAATAATTAAACAACGTACCATCCGAATTAACAGTGGCCTTAATCATATTCCTGTCCAGATAGTCAAATGTCTGACTAAATACCAAATTGCTGACAAGCAGCACTAATCCTAGTAAAAAAACGTTCTTTGCTTTCATAATATGGGTAGTTAAGAATGAGTTGTAAATATAAACATTTCAAATCAATAAACCAAATTAATTTTTGTATTTTATTGACTTAGAAAATCATTAAAGTAATGTCATAAGTTGATTGCCCGATAATTGCAGATAATTGTTTTTCAAATTTCTCAAATAGCAGTTATTAGAACTCTGCCCCAAATTACACACCTCTTTAGACTCCGTTACATAATCCCTCTCATCTTACTCGGTTTTCAACAACTCAAACTTTAACATTTGTTAAACTTTTTTAATGAAAATCCGATTATAATTTTTATTTACTTTGTTTTCAATTAATATCAATACAAAATTAAATATTATTAAAATGAAAAAATCTGGTTTATTACTCATTCTACCGGTAATTGTTTTGTTCTCATGCAATAATCCGGGTAAAAAAAACGAAGATATGGAAAAGCAATTTAAAGAATTTGTTGAAAAACACGAAGCAGCGGTTCAACCGATTTACCGAGATATGTGTGATACATATTTCAAGGCTTCTATTTCGGGTGCAGAGGCAGACTATACCAAATATGCCGAGCTTGAATTAGCTTACACGAAAATTTACACCAATAAAGAAGAGTTTGAGTTTTTGAAAAAAGTAAAAAACTCTGGCGAAATCAAGGACGAAATCTTGTTACGTGAATTAGATGTGCTATATAACTCCTATTTATCGAATCAAGCAGATCCTAAGTTACTCGAAGAAATGATAAACATGGCAACTGAAATCGATCGTCAATTTTCGGTTTTCAGAGCGAGTGTTAAGGGAAAACAGATGAGCGACAACGACATCGAGAATATTCTATCAACTTCTACAAACTCAAAAGAAGTAGAAGAAGCTTGGACAGAAGTAAAAAAACTTGGTCCTGTGGTTTCGGATGATATTGTTGCATTGGTTAAGAAACGTAACGAATTGGCAAAATCTCTAGGATTCAACAACTATCACGAAATGAGCCTTTTGCTCAGCGATCAGGATCCCGAAGAAATAAGCAAATTATTTGACGAACTTGATGCTCTAACCCGCGATTCATTTATCGAGTTAAAAGGTGAAATTGATGACTATCTTGCAAAAAAATTTAACGTTAAGAAAGAAGATTTACGTCCATGGCATTATCAAAACAGATTTTTTCAAGAAGCACCAAAGATGTACGAAATTGATTTAGATGGTTATTATAAAGATATAAATATAGAAAAGTTAACTATTGACTATTTTGCTTCTATTGGCATGGACATCACCGACATGATTGCTGTAAGTGATTTATATGAAAAAGAAGGTAAAAACCAGCACGCATACTGTATTGATGTTGATCGTGAAGGCGACATCAGAGTTTTATGTAACATCAAACCAAATTATAATTGGATGAATACGATGATGCACGAATATGGTCATGCTGTTTATAATAAATATATCGACAGAGAATTGCCTTTTGCATTACGTGATCCTGCACATACATTTACAACCGAAGCAATTGCGATGCTTTTTGGGAGAATGGCTTCTAACGCGCAATGGATGCAAGACATGTTGGGAATAAGCAATGAAGAAAAAGAAAAGATTTCTGAGCTTGGCTTTAAAACCCTTCGTCTCGAACAACTTGTTTTCAGTCGTTGGGCACAAGTTATGTATCGTTTCGAAAAATCAATGTACGAAAATCCAGACCAAGATCTTAATAAACTATGGTGGGATTTGGTTGAACAGTATCAAATGGTAAAGCGTCCTGAGGGTCGCGACATGCCCGACTGGGCTACAAAAAACCATATTGCTACTTCACCATGTTATTATCACAATTACCTCTTGGGCGAGTTACTGGCTTCACAGTTAAACTATTATATGTCAACTCAAATTTGCAATTCACAAGATTTTAATATGCAGAGTTACTATAACAATAAAAAAGTTGGCGAATATCTTATCGAAAAAGTGTTTAAACCAGGAGCAAAATGGCATTGGAATACAATGATTAAAAATGCAACAGGCGAAGAGCTTACAGCTAAGTATTATGCTATGCAGTTTGTTGATTAAAATCTGTAATCAGTAATCGGGAATCGGTATGTCGGTAATTATGCTTGGATTAAGCATTACTTGCGTGCGTTGCACTGAGTTGAATCGAAGTGAGCCCTGCAGGGTTCTGCCATATTCTTGTAAGCGGGAAATAGTAAACGGTATTTTTTTACCGATCACCGATTACCGATCACCGATTACCGATCACCGATTACCGATTACCGATTACCGATTACCAATCACCGATTACCGATTACCG
>JAQVGK010000482.1 GCA_028696755.1 Bacteroidales bacterium
GCACCACAAAAAAGTCCGGAGGACTTAACATCCATAACCATCGGCGACTTCTGTTGCCGGTGGACGCACCACAAAAAAGTCCGGAGGACTTAACATCCATAACCATCGGCTACTTCTGTTGCCGATGGTACTCAAATGCCGATACAATACAGCCCAGAGGGCTGAATGTGCAATGCCGAATAATTGATTTCATCAAATTATAAAAGCAGCCCGAAAAGTCCGTAGGACTTAACGTCCATAACCATCGGCGACTTCTGTTGCCGATGGTGAGCAAGCACAAATACACCACAGCCCGGAGGGCTGAATGTGAATGCCGAATTAATTATCTCATCAAATTAAAAAGTAGCCCAAAAAGTCCGGAGGACTTAACATCCATAACCATCGGCTACTTCTGTTGCCGATGGTACTCAAACACAAATACACCACAGCCCGGAGGGCTGAAGTGAAATGCCAAACAAATGATCTCATCAAATTAAAAAGTAGCCCAAAAAGTCTGGAGGAATTAACATCCATAACCATCGGCTACTTTTGTTGCCGATGGTACATAAATACAAGTACACCACAGCCTGAAAGGCTGAATGTCAAATGCCGAATAAATTTTACACAATCCAAATCATTTTATATATTTGTAGTATTAACCATAAAGCAACAACACCATGAGCTACACACAACTTCTATATCACATAGTTATCAGGACTAAATACAGCAAAAAAACAATTCCCTCGCAACACGCCGTACAACTTTACAAATACATCACAGGCTATATTAAAAATAAAAAATCCGTTCTTTATCAAATTAATGGTATCGAAAACCATATTCACATTCTGACAAGCCTTCACTCATCAATCTCTCTTGCCGATTTCGTAAAAGATCTTAAAACATCATCAAATCTTTGGATGAAAACTACAAACGACTACCCAGATTTTACAAACTGGGGTAATAAATATGCTGCATTTTCAGTCAGCTACAAGGATAAAGACAAGCTGATAAAATATATTCAAAATCAAAAGATACACCATTCCAAAGTAAACTTTGAAGATGAATACCGAAAGCTTATTAATGAGGCTGGCATTAATATAGATGAGACCTACTTCCTAACAGATTAATAAACTAATGACACTGTTTAACTTTCATACTCATGACAAAAGTGAAAACTACGGAATAATAAATATTTTTCTAGGTGATGAAATTATAACAGAAAAAAAATATTCGTGTGGTTTACACCCCTGGAACTATTCAGAAAGCTATAACAAAGACTTATCAATTATCGAAGTTCTGGCAAAAGGCAATAAATTAGTAGCTATTGGTGAAACCGGTTTCGATCCAAAATCGCCTGTGGAAATTGATTTACAAACAAAAATATTTCTGAAACATGTTGAAATAAGCGAGAAATACAAATTACCATTAATTATACATTGTGTAAAGTATTTTCATGTTCTCACTCAGCTAAAAAATGAAATAAAACCTCAACAAGCATGGATAATTCATGGCTTTAATTCGAAAATAAGTTTGTTGCAAAATCTTGTAAAAGCAGGATTCTATTTCTCTGTTTCTGGAAACCTACTTAAAAACACTAAAAAATCGGCAGAATTCTTTGCTATAGTGCCTATCAATAAAATTTTTATCGAGACCGATGATTCGCATGAAGATATAAATGAATTGTATAATTTTGCAGCCACATATTTGGGACTAAGTATCGAAGATTTTGCGGCCCAAGTAAATCAAAATTTGAAAGATATTGGAATATGAGTTGGTTTGAACGCACAGAATTACTACTTGGAGCCGAAAAGCTTGAAAAGCTAAAAACTGCAAAGATTTTAATCTGCGGACTTGGTGGCGTTGGTGGTGCTGCTGTGGAGCAATTAGTAAGAGCTGGTGCCGAAAACATTTGTATTATTGATGCCGATGTTGTAAACGAATCGAACATAAACAGGCAAATTATTGCCACTCGAGAAAATATCGGTAGTTTTAAAACTAACGAATTTAGCAAAAGGCTCAAAGCAATAAATCCATCAGTAAAAATTGATTCACGTCAAGTTTATTTACGCGACGAGGTTTTGGAACAAACCCTACTCGAAGGCTGGGACTTTGTTGTAGATGCCATCGACACATTATCGCCAAAGATTAATTTAATCAGAATTTGTTATCAAAACAATATTGCTTTGGTTAGCTCGATGGGTGCAGGAGGCAAAAGCGATCCCACAAAAATTAAAATTGCAGACATTTCTAAATCTCATAATTGTGGTCTGGCACGAATGCTTAGAAAACGCCTTCACCGCTTCGACATATACGAAGGAATCCCCGTTGTTTTTTCCGAAGAAAAAGCCGACAAAGAAGCTATTATTGAGGAAGAAAGCACAAATAAAAAATCGAACGCCGGCACAATAAGCTACATGCCTGTAATTTTTGGATGCATGTGTGCTTCGGTAGTGATTAGGAGGATTTGTGAGTTGTAGACGGAAAATCAGAAAGAGGAAGACAGAAGGCAGAAAACGGAAGCTGGCGCCAGACAGGGCATCGGCTATACCTGACAGCAGCTGAGCAAGACCTGTCAGGGTCGATAGACCTAACAGTATCGCAGCGATTTGATACAAATTACAAAAAACAAATCACAAATAACAAATTACAAATTACAACGGCGCAGCCCTCACGCAAGTAAATCACAATGGGTTCTGCAAAGTTTGGGATTTCATTTTCAAGCTCAAAATCCCAATTTCTAAATCCTAAACAAGATCAAATTTTAAAAATTATAAATTCAAAACAAGTAGTGCATATTTTGCAGGTGTTGGAATTTGTATTTTGTATTTTTTTTCTGGTACTAGTATTATAAATCCGCGTCAGCTTGAAAGAATCCGATTTCTTACATCCTATTATTCCAACACAAATAACTATCTTATATTTAACTTTTATCCTGACTTGTCCAGATTAGTGCGACAAAGTAAGATCACTCCTGACTGTATCATTTTGTGCGTTATTTTTTTAAATCAGGAGTACAAAGCGACAAAACAGGATTCATTGCTCCGCGGGCGGGCCGGGCAACCTTTAGCTTGCGAGTAAAACGGCGGGCAGCTCAAGCGGTGAACCTGCGAAGCAGCTCACGAACACCGCTGAAAATATTTGACAGTGTGAGTAAAGCGAAACAATTAGAATTGTGTCGAGCCGACATGTCGTTTCCTAAAACAAATATTTGGGTACTGGCCAATGGAGCTTGGCATTTGTTTTAGGCCAAGGTCGACGTACAATTCTTTTGTTTCGTCT
>JAQVGK010000483.1 GCA_028696755.1 Bacteroidales bacterium
CTATTATTTATTTGAAATAGTTCACAAGAACTGCCTTAGTGCGGTAAAAACATTAGTTTTTAATTATATGTTGCTGATATTCAGATGCTTACGATTGTGCTAAAATTCAATGGGACAAGTCGGGAAAAACTTAATCAAAAGTCACTTTTTGTCCAGAGGCGGTTTACTGAGCCTGCCGAAGTGACATATACATATAAATGCATAACCAATCAATATTGATTGATAATTGTTGCTAAATTATTATTTTGGTGGCTTATTTAGTAAAAAGTGTGGTCAATTCGATTTAAATATCCGCCAAAAAATCATCCGGACCAATATGTCCGAATCGTTGCTCGATATAATTGAGTAGTTCCTGAATTTCTTCAACTGTTTGAGCGGTAAGTAGTTTTAATCGGGTTTCTTTAAAATCGGGGATTGCCTTAAAGTAAAGTGCAAAATGCCGTCTCATTTCGTAAATTCCTCGTTTATCTTCTTTGTACTCAATCGACTTTGCAAGGTGTTCACGTGCATAATCAACTCTTTGAAGCACTCCTGGCTTCGGCATTTCTGTTCCAGTACTTAGATAATGCTTGATTTCTGCAAAAATCCATGGCTTACCAATTGCAGCACGACCTACCATAATTGCATCTACACCATATTTGTCGAAGTTTTCAGCAGCTCCTTTACCATTTGTAATGTCGCCATTTCCAATTATTGGAATTTTTATAGAGGGATTATTTTTTACTTTTCCAATCAAAGTCCAGTCGGCTTCACCTTTGTACATTTGTGCACGCGTGCGACCGTGAATTGTGAGTGCTTGGATTCCGCAATCTTGTAACAGAAATGCAACTTCCTCAACATTTAGCGATTCGTGATCCCAACCCAATCTTGTTTTTGCAGTAACCGGATATTTGGATGCGTTAACAACTTTTTCGGTGATTTCTTTCATTAGTGGCAGATTACGCATCATTCCAGAACCAGCTCCGCGACCAGCAATTTTCTTAACTGGGCAGCCGTAATTGATGTCGAGCAAATCGGGTTTTGCTTCGTTCACCATTAAAGTTGCCTGTTCCATTGCCTCGGGAATATGTCCATAGATTTGTATTCCTACAGGACGTTCGTAATCAAAAATGTCAAGTTTTTTTAGGCTTTTTTTTGCATCGCGAATAAGTCCATCGGATGAAATAAACTCGGTAAACATAAGGTCTGCTCCGAATTTCCTGCACATATACCGAAACGATGGATCGGTAATATCTTCCATAGGTGCAAGAAAAACGGGTTTGTCGCAAAATTCAACATTCCCGATTTTCAGCATATCTTATTAGAGGTAGTTTAGAGTTTTTGTTTAACTTCTGTTTCGTCGAAAGCTTCAACAATGTCGCCAACCTTGATATCGTTAAATCTGTCGATATTTAGACCACATTCGAGTCCTGATCCAACTTCTTTAACTTCATCTTTAAAGCGTTTCAGGCTGCCAAGTTCTCCTGTGTAGATAACAATACCATCGCGGATAACTCTGACTTTCGATTTTTTGTAAATCTTACCATCGGTAACAAGACAACCGGCGATTGTTCCAACCTTAGTGATTTTGAAGACTTCGCGAATCTCACAAGATCCAGTAATTGTTTCTTTAACTGTTGGTGACAACATCCCTTCCATAGCATCCTTGATTTCGTTAATTGCATCGTAGATGATAGAATAAAGTCTGATTTCGATTTCTTCTTTTTCGGCAAGTTTACGTGCGTAGCTTGAAGGACGAACCTGGAAGCCGACAATAATTGCATTTGAGGCGGCAGCGAGCATAACATCAGACTCAGAAATCTGTCCCACAGCCTTGTGTATAATGTTAACCGCAAAGTTTTCTGTAGATAGTTTAATGAGAGAATCTGATAATGCTTCAACAGAACCGTCAACATCACCTTTAACGATAATGTTAATTTCGTTAAAGTTACCAAGAGCCAAACGACGACCAATTTCGTCGAGAGTAATATGTTTTTGAGTTCTGAGTCCTTGTTCACGTTGTAACTGCATTCTTTTGTTTGCAAGATTATGTGCATCGGAATCCGAATCCATAACATTAAACTTATCGCCAGCCTGAGGAGCACCGTTAAGACCAAGAACAAGAACAGGAGTTGCAGGTCCAGCCTTATCAACTTTCTGACCTCTCTCGTTGTACATTGCTTTTACACGACCAGTTTGGCAACCCGCTAAAAGAACATCACCAACTTTCATTGTTCCACTTTGAACAATCAAAGTAGCAACGTAACCACGTCCTTTGTCGAGCGATGATTCGATAACTGTACCTACAGCATTCTTATTAGGATTAGCTTTAAGCTCTAGAATTTCAGCTTCAAGAACAACTTTCTCTAAAAGTTCTTCGATGTTGATACCTGCTTTTGCAGAAATTTCTTGACATTGATATTTTCCGCCCCAGTCTTCGACTAAGTAGTTCATTGCAGCAAGAGATTCTCTGATTTTTTCAGGATTTGCAGTAGGTTTATCAATTTTATTGATTGCAAAAACTATTGGAACACCAGCTGCACTAGCGTGATTTATTGCCTCAACTGTTTGAGGCATAATGTTATCGTCGGCAGCAATAATAATAATTGCAACGTCGGTAATTTGAGCACCGCGGGCACGCATTGCGGTAAATGCTTCGTGACCAGGAGTGTCGAGGAAAGTAATCTGACGACCGTCGCCAAGAGTCACCGAATAAGCACCAATATGCTGTGTAATACCACCGGCTTCACCGTCAACAACGTTGGTATTTCGTATTCTGTCTAATAATTTAGTTTTACCATGGTCAACGTGACCCATTACGGTAACGATTGGAGGACGAGGCATTAAATCTTCAGGTTCGTCGACAATCTCTTCTATTTCGTTTAGGACTTCAGCACTTACAAACTCAACTTGGAATCCATATTCATCGGCAACAAGAGCCATTGTTTCGGCATCAAGACGCTGGTTGATTGAAACAAATAAGCCTAGGCTCATACAAGTTGCAATGAGGTTTGTTACTGGAACGTTCATCATTGCCGACATTTCGTTAACCGAAACAAACTCTGTAACTTTTAATATGTTTTTTTCTGCTTCTAACTTATCGAATTCATCCTGACGCTTTTGTGAGAATAACTCACGTTTTTCGCGACGGTGCTTAGAAGTTTTCGACTTTTGTTTAGGAGTTGTTAGTCGTGCTAATGTCTCCTTTATTTGTCTCTGAACATCTTCTTCGTCAATTTCAGGTTTTACTGGTTTTGCCGATTTCTTATTCAGTTTTT
>JAQVGK010000484.1 GCA_028696755.1 Bacteroidales bacterium
CCTTGCAATTTGTTGAACTGCCTGATAATCAGCTGTTTACGAAGTTCTGTCATTGGTAGACACAAAAAGTCTGCATGCGTTGCTCTGGTTAAAAAGTAGAGTATTTGTCTGAAGTTCTGTCATTGGCAGAACAGCCTCTTTTACTTTTTAGTATTGTGTCTTACTTTGGACTAATACATAAAATCGGCACATTTGATTTCCTGATAAGCTTTATCGCCATGCTGCCCACAAAAAACTTCTGAAGTTTAGTTTCTTGTCGTGTCATAATCACTACCAAATCTGCCTTAATGTCATCAGCATAGTCGTTGATTGCATTTGCCATTACCTCAATATCGTTTTTGGTCTTAAGTAATTCTGTAACACAATTTATCTCTAATTTGTCAAAAATTGACTTTACCTGATTTATCTGTGCTTTTATCTTATCACATTCAAGTTCATCAGTAAAACTTGTTGCCGAAACAATATGTACGGTGGAATTATAAATCTTTGCAATTTTTATTGTTTGATCAATTTTTTGTTTTGTTTCTTTTGATAAGTCAAGCGGTAATACAATATTCCCACACCCGCTTCGATCAAATCTTCCTGCAAAAACTACAACCGGACACTCAACTCTATCGATAAGTTTTAGCGTTGTTGACGACATTTCTTTTGCCGATACATCTGATCCAATAAAAATGTATGATGGCTGCAATTCTTTTTCAACCGCAAGAATTTGAGGAAGAATTTTTCCAACTTCAATTCTAGTGTGTACTTTTTTTCCTGTTTCTTTAAGAAATCTATCAGCCATTTTTGATAAACGATTTTGGATCTCATCAATGCCGTCGCTGCTGTTATCAATCATTCTTAAACTTGGAATAATATGTAGGAGAAATACATCAGCACCAGTTTTTAGCGAAAAAAGTACACTTTGCTCAAAAGCCAAATCGGCCTGAGTCGAAAAGTTCGTTGGAACTAATATCCTGTTTTTTGTCATAAAAATTTTTATTAACTTTGAGCCTCTTAAATAATTGCTTATATTTACAAATATATATTATTTTTTAAAGTCATGAAAAAAATTGCTGAATCTGAATTAATAATAAATAATGATGGTAGTATTTTTCACCTTCATTTAACTCCAGATCAAATTGCCGACAATGTAATTCTTGTTGGAGACCCAGGTCGTGTAGCTACAATTTCTGATATGTTCGATAGTGTAGAACACAAAGTGCAAAACCGTGAGTTTGTTACTCATACTGGTTATTATCATGGGAAAAGATTCTCGGCTCTTGCAACCGGAATAGGGACCGATAATATTGATATTGTGATTAATGAACTTGATGCACTTGTAAATATTGATCTTAAAACACGTATGCCCAAAACTGAGCATAAGTCGCTTAACCTTGTCCGAATTGGAACTTCGGGTGGTTTGCAAGAGGATATGGATGTAGATTCATTTCTTATGTCAGAGACTTCGATTGGCTTTGATGGGCTTTTAAACTTCTATAAACGTCGTGATGAAGTTTGTAAAGCTGATATAGAAGCATCTTTTATAAAACACATGGATTGGAATCCTCGAATTGCAACTCCATATTTCGTTGATGGATCAAAACACTTACTCCAAAAACTAGGTGATGGGATCCGTAAAGGAATAACTATTTCTGCACCTGGTTTTTATGGGCCACAAGGTAGAGTTTTGCGCCTCGAAATTCAAGATGCCGACATCAATGATAAAATCAGAGCCTTTAGATTTGATAACAAGTGCATTACTAATTATGAAATGGAAAGTTCTGCGCTGTTTGGATTATCGGCACTCTTAGGGCATGAGGCTGCAACCGTTTGTGTAATTATAGCCAATAGATATGCAGGGAAATATAGTAAAGATTATAAGCCTGCAGTTAAAGATTTGATAAAGATTATTCTTGATAGAATGGCAGGGTAGATGTTTTTTAGAAAGGCTGAGGCTAAGGCGAAGGCCAAGGAAACTAACTGCAAATTTTAGCAGTCTGCCACCGACGTACCGACTCACCGCTTACCGCTTACAAATTCTTACCGATTACCGATTACAGACAGGTGGCTGAGGGTTTTGCTTTAGGCGATGTTTTTAGTATTAGATATTGCTTCATAAACACAGAATTTATTCAAAAAGATTTTGAAGCAAAATGTCTCGAAGCCACCGCTTGCCAATAAAATCTAAAACTTATCAATAGCACCTCGTAAAGAATCTTCCCAGTTAGGAATTTTGATATTGTAGTCGTTGATTATTTTTGATTTATCTAAAACACTATACTTGGGTCGTACAACTTTTGATGGAAATTTGTCGCTAGATACTGGCAATACTGGTGTTTTTATTCCTTTTAGTTTTAAAATCTCAGTTGCGAAATCGAACCATGTACATTCTCCGCTATTCGAATAGTGATATATCCCGTGCTTCCAGATTCCAGAGGCAGCATATTGATTGCAGATTACTAGAATTGCAGAGGCCAAATCGCCTGCATAAGTTGGAGTGCCTCTTTGATCATTTACTACATTCAGAAATTCTTTTTCG
Source organism: Bacteroidales bacterium (assembly GCA_028696755.1). Next base: position 2,525 of record JAQVGK010000484.1, read on the forward strand.
TTGGCAAGTCTAATCATGGTTTTTACGAAATTGGAACCATATTCACTGTATAACCATGACGTTCTTATAATTATTGAATCGGGGAGGATATCTTGCACTTTTTGCTCACCACCAAGTTTCGATAATCCATAAACTGACTTTGGATTAACTTGGTCGTTCTCGGTATATGGAATGGTAGAACTTCCATCAAAGACATAATCTGTAGAAGTATGAATAAATTTTGAGTCATATTTTTTGCAAGCAGCTGCTAGTAGTTGTGGTGCGATTGAATTTACTAGAAATGCATTTTCTTTATCATCCTCCGCACGGTCAACTGCTGTATATGCTGCACAATTAATTAATATGTCGGGTTTGTTGGCTGAAAAGAAACTATCAATTTCGGATTCGGAAGTAATGTCGACCTGTTCAATATCGGTGAAAACAAATTCAAAGCCTGTAAAATCAATGGCTTTATCACGAATTTTTTGTCCGAGTTGACCTTTTGAACCAGTAACAAGTATTTTCATCTTAAAAATTCTTTTCTGCGGTTTTAAAGTCGGGAGCTAATGAATCCTTTGCCGAGACAATCATTTTATCTTTAGGAATCTGCCAATCTATATTTAGATAATTGTCGTTGTAGGCTATGCAGCGTTCCGTTTCTGGCATGTAAAATTCATCACACATGTACGAAAATACTGCGAAATCTGATAGTACAGAAAAACCGTGGGCAAATCCTTTAGGAATAAAAAACTG
>JAQVGK010000485.1 GCA_028696755.1 Bacteroidales bacterium
TTACGATGCCTTAAAATATAAATATGCACCATTCGTAAAGAAAAAATCTGTAGTACACAAATCTGAACTCGACGATTGCCAACTCATTGAACAGCAACAGTTTTTTTCAGATTAAGCGCAAAATGGGCTAAGGCTGAGGCTAAGGCTAAGGAGGCGATGTGCAGGGATTAGGCTTGATGCAGCATTTTTTGTTCTTAATTCGATTGTTCTAATGTTCTAATGTTCGATTGTTCTCAACTTAGGCTAAGGCTGAGGCTAAGGCTAAGGAAGATTTACTTGCGTGAGCCCTGCGGGGTTCTGCTAAATTTTGCAGCCTACCACCGATTACAGACGTACCGATTACAAAATTTTACCGATTACCGATTACAAAAAAGGCTAAGGCTAAGGAAGCTTACTGCTCAAATTAGCAGTGCAACCACCGACGTACCGACTCACTGCTTACCGCATACAAATTTTTACCGATTACCGACTTACCGACCACTGATTACCGATTACACGATAGAATGACAGAGAAAAAGCCAATACTTTGCAAAAAGCCCCCAACTATCCAATATTCGAGATTTTCTGTAGCATTTTAAGGTCAAGCACTTTTATACGGCGACCTTCTAGTGATATTACGCGTTCGGAAGCAAAAGTAGAAAGTGTACGGATAGCGTTACTTGTTGTCATATTACTTAGGCTAGCTATATCTTCTCTTGAAAGAAGAGCTTTAATTGTGCTACCATCATCGTAATATCCATACGTATCAATAAGGAACAATAACGATTCGGCAAGTCTGCCACGAATATGTTTTTGAGTTAAGCTAACAGTTCTCATGTTTGAAAATCCTAATTCCGTAGCGAGAGATTTTAAAATCCCGAAAGTAAAGTTAGGATCATTTTTCATCACGGTGAAGAGAGCATTTTTTTCAACAGTACAAGCTTCCGAATTTTCGATAGCCACAGCCGAAGCAGAATAGTTTTGTCCTGCAAACAAAGCTCTATAACCGATAAAACCACCTGGACGAGACAGCCTAACAATTTGATCGCGCCCACCTGCTCCTTCTTTAAAAATTTTGACCTTCCCTTCCGATAAACAGATAAGTCCAGAAGGCTTAGTATTTTCGAGAAAAACAAGTTCGTTTTTTTTGTAGCTACGGCATTCTGTATTTGCCATCAGAAAATCTTTATCTTCAGTGGAAAGTTTAGAAAACAGCGATTCGGATGAATTGAACAAAACATCCCTTGAGTTGGTTTCATTTTTCATAATTCTGCATTTTCATGCAAAATTAAAATAATTAAATGGTAAAAAGGCTGCAAATTGAAAAAAAAGTTAAAAAATACTTAAATTATAAGTAAATATTGCGTATCTTGCACCAAATTTAAAAACTGATTATTAACTAAAAATTGAAATCTATGAGAAAATTTACAATTTTATTCGCAATGATATTGGTTGCCGGAACAGTTTTCGGACAATACTACAAGGCCGATCAAATTAAAAAATCGACAGCTAAAGAAACAACTCATGTTTCTAAAAACACAGCAATTAACAGTAATGAAGCAAAAGCTGTTACTTTTCTAGAAACATTTGACACTTGGCCTCCAACAGGATGGACAATTATTGATGGACCTGCTTCTCTAGGCACTCAACATTGGTATGATGGCGTTGGCTATGCTGCAATTGCATGGGATAACAGTGGTGATGAAACTGCAAGACCACAGGATGAATGGATGATAACTCCTGAAATCACACTCCCTGCTACTGCTCCTGTATTTTCTTTCCAATTCCATTCTAATCCTTATTGGATGTCAGGAGAATACAACAACGCAGATTTATTAGTGAAAATTTCAACTGATGGTGGAACTACTTGGACTGAATTATGGAATGAAAATGATTACACTTGGGAGTATAGCGTTTGGACTGAAGTAATTTTACCAATGACTACTTATGCAGGACAAAATGTAAAATTTGCAATTCAATATGTTGGTACTGATGCATGTTGGGTATATATCGACAATGTAACTGTTTATAGCCCTGATGCTTATGACGTCAACCTATCTGATGCAAGAGTTGATTATTGGCCATTGTATAGTAATTATGGTTACAGTGGATTTTTTGGACAGATTCCTTTTGACCAGATTAGCAACACAGGTGCTCCAGTTTACTTCTCGGGAATTATTCAAAATAGAGGTAGTGAAACCGTTACTCCTGAAATGACAATATCTGTTTTAGATCCTACAGAAACTGAAGTGTTTACTGGAACAGTTCCCGTTCAATCTGCAATTGCGTTTAGCCAGTCAGATACATCTTTTATTGAAGACCCTTACTTCACTTTTGGAGCTGGAGCTTTTGGAACTTACACCTTTAATTTTGATGCTTCTATCCCTGGACAAACAGATGTTGATTTAACCAACAATTCTAGGTCATTTACAACCGAAATCACACACAACGTTTATTCACACGACTTTAATAACTACACAACTGATTTCAGCACATGTCTTTATGATGGCGATTTTGCAGATAATGATGTTATTGGTGTAATTTACCAATTCTTTGCAACTACTCAAGTTAATCACATGAGTTTATTTATTCCTGAAGCAACAGAAGTTGGAACAAGTTTCTATGTTTCTTTAATGACTGAAAATGGTGAATTTTGGGATGGAATAGTTTCTTCTTCATTTGTAGAAATAGAAGATGCTAGTCAAGTTGGTATGTGGTATGACATGACTTTTACCGATGCACATACAATTGAAGTTCCAGAAGGTGAAATTGTTGAAGTTCTCGCAGCAGTTGTTTATCAAACTGCAAATGGAACTAAAGAATTTTATGTTGGTAGTGACGCTACAGTTCCTACAATGGGATTTGAAACAAAAATGTATTTTGCTGCGGAAAATAAATGGTACTATTATGGTGGATCTAGCGTTCCTATGATAAGACTTAATGTAGGTATTCCTTCAGGAATTGAATCGAATATTGTGTCTAATGTATCTGTATATCCAAACCCAACTACAGGAATCGTTTCTGTATCTAATGTTGAAAACGCTACTATCGAAGTTATCAACTTAATGGGACAGGTTGTTGCTACAGTTAACAGCAATACTGAAATCAACAGCATTGATCTTTCTAACGAAGCTAACGGAACTTATTTTGTAAGAGTTGTTAAAGGAAACGAAGTTTCTACTAGCAAAATCAATCTTGTAAAATAATCGAACTTATATTTATGAAAAAAGCTCGGCGGTGCCGGGCTTTTTTTTTGCTATTTATGC
>JAQVGK010000486.1 GCA_028696755.1 Bacteroidales bacterium
TACCTTTACACAATTTCCACAACCAATACATCGTTCGGGTATAACATTTGCCTGGCCATTTTGCATTCTAATTGCCTTTGCAGGGCATTCACGAATACAAGTATAACAAGTTTTGCACCTGTCGGCGATTGTAAATACCAGTGGTTTTTTTTCGTTAAATCTGATCATATCAGTAAAGCCTTTCTTTAGCAGCCGATTTATATAGTCCTTTAATAAAAGGATTTTTACCAGCAGTGTCGTTGTGGTTTATATCGTCGTAATCGCTTATAACTTTTTTCATCTTTTTAATATGCTCTGAATCGGACAAATTAACATTGCCACATCCCGAAATGCACCCGTTTGAGCAGGATCTAACTTCGACAAAAAAATAATTATTCCTTAAAATATCATCTTTCCTTGCCAGAAGTGTGTCGGTTCCATGCACTGTTGCAATCTTGAATTTTCCCCCATCCAGTTCATACTCAAACTCAACAAAGGATTTTTCAGTTTTCAGTTCAAAAGTTTTCTGCGGGAATTTTTTGTTTCCATTTCGATAAAACAACTCACGTACAATCGTTTCGGACAAACCATTACGACTCTCAAAAAGAGCTCCAGCCGATGTATCAGACACAGAAAAGCTGTCGGCTGTTTCCTTTTTTGCAAATGGAATATCAGAACCGTAAATTTTTAATAATCGCTGCAATTCGAGTGAGCTTATGACAAAATCTGTAGTCTGCAAATTATTTTCCTTCGACATTCCCGATGTTGCATCAAATTTTAGAGATACACAGGGCGCAACAAAAACTCCAGCATTGTTTGAATCAGACTTTTCTTTAATAATCTTTCCCGAAATTTGCAGAGGAGTCGGAACATTTGTTAAATATTCGACCATTTCAGGAATATGATTTTTTATAAATGTTTTTACAGCAGGGCAATCGGTAATAATAAGAGGTGTTTTATCTGAACTTTTGCGATTATTTAAGATAGAAGCATGTTCGCTTATAAAAATCTCATTTCCAAAAGATGAAGTATTTACAGTTTTAAATCCAGCGGCATGAAGCGCTGCAACTAAATAGGCTCTGGTATCTTCGAATTTTTTAATCCCGTTAACTGCCGAAAACCAAGCAATTGTCGATGCCGAAATTGTAATTGACATTTCGTGCGAAATACTCAGTTTTTCGGAAATTTGATTAATTACCGATTTTTCAGAAATTGCAGCAGTTGGACAAGCAGTAATACATTTTCCACAATGAATACATGGGGAATAATATAATCCTTTTCTAAAAACTGTCTCAACTTTCATTTCTTTTCCCCGTTCCACAAAGTTAAGTGCAGATACACATGCTATTTCCTCACAAATTCTGATACATCTACCACATAAAATACATTTTGACATATCAAGGAGCATCGCAGGGTCTGATCTATCGGTTTTATATAAAACCGGAGTAGCATAAAACTCTCTATCTCTAATATTAAGGCTATAAGCTATGTCTTGCAACTCGCAACGCCCGTTTTTATCACAATAAAGGCAATCTGTTGGGTGGTTTGCCAAGAGTAAAGACACAATAGCTTTACGTGATTTTATAACCCTTGCCGAATGTGTAAGAATTTTCATACCTTCTGTTACAGGCGTTGAGCAGGCAGTAACTAATTCGGAACTATTTTCCATCTCGACAACGCATAATCGGCAAGCTCCAGTAGGCGAAAGTTCAGGCCAATTACACAAAACTGGAATAGATATTCCATTACGACGGCAAGCATTAAGAATACTTTCGCCTTTAGTAACCTTAACAATACTGTTGTTTATGCTAATATTAAATTCCATTCTCTAGTTAACTTTAATTGCATCAAACTTACATGCCTGTTCGCAAATTCCACATTTCAGACATTTATCCTGAATAATGAAATGAGCCATTCGGGCGCTACCAATAATCGCATCAGCAGGACAACGTTTAGCACACAAACCGCATCCCACACAATTGTCAATATTTACCGAATACTCTTTAAGATTACGGCAAACCGAAGAGTTGCAATTTCGTTCAAAAATATGTTCTTCGTATTCGTGCCTAAAATATTTAAGCCCACTCACAACAGATTCTGGTGCATTTTGACCAAGTCCGCACAACGAAGTTTCTTTCATTACTTGAGAAATCTCCAAAAGCTGTGTAACACCTTTAAATCTTTGCAATGATTCGTGTTTTTGTCCAGAACTTGGTTTCTCTGTTATACGGGTAAGAATGTCCAATAACCTACTAGTTCCTTCCCTACAAGGAATACACTTACCGCAACTTTCATTATTTAGAAAGCTGATAAAGTATTTTGTTAAGTCGATTACGCAATTTGTACTATCCAATATCGTAAAACTTCCCGATCCAAACCATAAGCAACCATCTCCCAAAGTGTTATAGTCAAGGCCCTCATTAAAATTGTCGGGATGAACAAAAACACCAGATGGGCCACCAATATGTACAGCTTTAACTGGATAAGGATTATCGCTCAATCTAACAATATTAAGAATATCGCGCACTGATTTTCCTAATTCCATTTCTATCGTTCCTGCAAAATCGGCTTTTCCTCCAACAGAATACAATTTTGTTCCGTACGAAATATAAGTTCCACTTTCTTTAAATGCATTAATTCCATCACTAATTATCAAAGGAACATTGCACAAAGTCTCAACATTATTCACTATTGTTGGAAAACCAAACAAACCCGACTCGCAGGGATAAGGTGGTTTGGCAGCCGGATTTGCTCTTTCTCCTTCTATACTTGCAATCAAAGCAGTTTCTTCGCCACACACGTAAGCTCCCGGACCTTCAAAAACCGACAATCTGATATTTATTCCACTACCAAAAATATCTTCTCCACAAAGACCAGCTTCGGTAGCTTGAGCAATCGCATTTTTTAATCTTTCGCTTGCCAGCGGATACTTATTGCTGATATATATTATTGCATTTGAAGCCTTTATTGCATACGCTCCTATCAGCACCCCTTCGACCAACAAATGTGGATTACTCTCTATCAACATTCTTCCCGAAAAAGAACCTGGGTCGCTCTCATCAGCATTACAAATAAAGTACTTTTTTGACGCAGAATTATCGAGTGCCATTCGCCACTTTAATCCTGTATAAAATCCTCCTCCTCATCTACCGCGCAATCCACTGCTCTCGATAATTTCGCAAACATCAGAAGGCGTCTTGCTTGTCATAATTTTAGCAAAAGCAGCGTAACCGCCATGATTTACAAATGATTCG
>JAQVGK010000487.1 GCA_028696755.1 Bacteroidales bacterium
TTACTTTTATTGCATCGCAAGCAATTAACCATGCACCACCTAAGCAATTATTAAAATCCTGACGGCTAACAGTCAAAAAATCTCCAATATTTGCTTTAATTCCGTAGTACAGATTTGTAAACGAACCCCTTACAGAGCTAGGATCTGGACAAGGGGTTCCAAGTTGTTGAAATGGGTTGGTGCATTTTTCATCAACTGTAATTGAAGAACTTGTTGCTAAAATACCGACTCCCCATTGACTTAAAGGAACAGAAGCAGCATAATCATTCGAAAAATTACAAGCTCTGAACAAAACACCAGGAGCTGTCCATATTTCAGCATGATATAAGGGGCTAAATCCTTTAGCATATAATGCCTCAGTAGTGTAAAAATTGCAAGTTCCAAATTCCGAAATATTATCATTTGTTGTAAAAGATGCAAACTTTACGTCACGAATATTATCTTTAAAATTGCTGTTGTAAGCGCGTAGTATTCCACCTGTATTTGCCTCTACTCCTGTTGTTGCATATTCTATCGTTGAATTTGACATATATGTGTATGGCTGCTTTGAAGTTGTGTAGCTCCCCTGTGCCTGTGCATAATTTCCGGAGCACCTAACCCCGCCCCACATATTATCTTCTTCACAATCGTCGAAAGCAGTAAGTTTGGAATTATATAAAAACAACCGCGAACCTGTTCCATTGGGATTATAAGACATTTGAACAATCTCAGATTCTTTAAAATGTAGTGTTAAACCTGTAATGTTAAGCCTTGCTCCCGGCTCAATTGAAAGGCTGCCTTTTAAATAAACATCAGTAATAGCAACTCCGCCACTTGTAAACGGGTTGGAGGTTTGTGTCCACGAAACGTAATAAGGAGAAGTCGTTACCGGATGTATTGTTATATCACCAGTTGTAGAGTTGTGGCTAACACCAGTCATAGTGGTTTTAACTGCACTTTCGTTATAAGCATAACAACAATCCATCTCATTGCCAACAGTATATAAATAAGTGCTCCCATCTATTTGCTCGGGCAGTACAAAACAATCAGGTGCACTTGCACTATAATCAGAAATTAAGGAATTATTTATTAGTTCAACTGTTCCTATTGTACATTCTTCGTTAACATAATTAGATCCAAATAGTAATTTTCCAATTTTACCATCATTTGATGCAACATAATAGGTGTCGTAAGTGGTTCTTTCGATATGCGAATGAGTGTATTTAAGAGCATTTTGATGTGTAATGCTTACATCAAAATTAATATTGTTGAAACTACTTGTATTGTAGCGATAAAATCCTTTGCCCGCACTTGCTAAAAGCAATTTAGATCCATCGTGAGAAAACTCGCAACCTACTACTTGGTGCGTCTGTGCCGAAATACAAAGCTTATACCAGTCGTTATTAGTTGTTCCTAGTATGCCGGTAGTTGGATTTATTTTCCATAAAAATGCATTTGCGATTGTGTAATTATTATTTGGATTTGCATTTGCAACACATAACATATCAAGATTAGGCGACAATTCAACTTCGGAAATTAAACTTACATCATCTGTAGGAACAACTCGTGTTTGTACAAGAGACATATTTCTTTGACTTATTTCGTAATAGTTTACTACAATTTCTGAATTTTGAGTAGTTCCATTAATCGCAGTAAATGCTGCGTAAAATCTAAAATTGTCAGAAGTACCAATGAAGTCTGAAGCAACAATTCCGCCCGGACCTAATGTTGACCATGTACCCCCTTGAAATATCGTATCAACAAAATCGCTTTCAACAATATTTTGAGTATGAATGTTAAATATTGCATATCGTATCTCCCACCAACCGGTTGTCGTGCCACCACTATAGTTTTTGCGAAAAACGGTGTAAAAAATATAATATTCACAACAGTTTGTTCGTGTGCGAGGGATCATAACAATCTCACCAGTCATTTTTGCATAATCAGACGATGTAGGATCGTACAAGGTATAAACAGGGTTGCCTCCGGCAGGCAAAAATAGCTTATTATCCACAATACGAAATAGCATATTGTTGGTTTCGTCATAAAAAGCGTTACAAGCTCCGGTTTTTGTATAAGTTCCGGTTGTCAAACTTCCTAAATTGTTTATAGTAGGTGGATTTGTGCTAAAGTTTAGCTGTTTGTTTACAAAACCCCATCTTTTCATTTGTTCTGTTTGCGAAAACAGATTAGTTGCAATACCGAATAAAACCAGCATCAGTAGTAGTTTTTGATTTTTCATAAAAATAAAATTTAAGTTAATAAAATATAAAAGACACTAAAGTTTAATAAATTTTGAACGCAATCCCGATTGTGTTTTCACTAGGTAAACTCCGGGTTTTAACATCGAAACATCAATAGTATAATGTTCGGAGTTTAGATTTGTATTGATTATTTCTTTACCGAACAAGTCAAATATTGTTACTACTGTATTTCTCTCATTACCTGATAGTTCAATAATTATATAGTCGTTAGCAGGATTTGGGTAAATAGCAAAATAATCAATAAAACCTACTTTATTAATTGAGTTTAAAATATAGTTTGAGTTTAATGGCAATTCGGAATTGCCTAAGCTATCTGTTTTGAGAAAAATAGGGTAAGCCGTTAATTTATCCATTGGCTGAATCTTACCAACAGTTGAATATGACGAATCTGTGTTATTATAACAAACTGAGAAAAAGAAAGACATGAACTCTTCATTACCAAAAAGTTTGTCCCAAAGAATATTTCCTGTTTTATCTACTTTTATAATAAAAGCGAATTCCCAGCCCATTCCATTATAAACTGTAGGAATATTAAATGACCCTGTAATAATGATATCGTCATCGGGCGTAACTTCAATATCACGAGCCCATGATTCTATCATCATTGGATGATACGCAAAAGTTTTACTCCATAGTACTTCTCCATTGTCATCAATAACTGCAATTATTGGTGAAGGAGAGCAGTCGTATCCATCTCCTAGGCAGCGATAAGCAGCCCCGCAAATTGCATAATTGCCGTCATTCATTGGTGTAATAGAACGAATCAAAGTTGGCAAACCGTTTCTACGCCACAATTTTTCCCAGACAACCTCGCCATTCTCGTTTAGCTTTAAAATAAGAGCCCTATAGTATAAAATTGAGATATTGTCATCGTCAGGATCAACAAAAAATCCTGCTGCAATTATTCCTCCATCATCTGTTGGGCAAACTCCTGGAAACATTCCCCAATATTCAGGTGTTTCATAATAGTAATCCCAAAGTTGATTTC
>JAQVGK010000488.1 GCA_028696755.1 Bacteroidales bacterium
AGAAGATGGCTATATAAATGTGTGTTGGGATGATGAAACTAACTCGACTATGCCAATTGAGTTTACAGCCCAAGGCATTTATCCTGAATTACCATACCAATGCAACGATTCGACAAATAGATTTTATTGGAATTTTGGTGATGGAACTCCAATTATTTCTGGACTTGGTCTTTCTACTGTTACACATAACTTTGATCAACGTAAAGGCTATAGTGTTTATTTAACAATTAGGGATTCGATGGGGTGCTATAACTCAAATAGCGCTAAACAATTTGTCAGGGTATCACTTGCGCCAACTTTTGATCAAGTTAGCACAGGTTTGTTTATTAATCCACCATCCGAATCACCTACGATTTGCATGGGTCAAGAAGTTGAAGCTTGTGCATACTTTTCATCTTCCTATTACTCAGAAGATTGTAACAATACAGTTGGGGATACATTACCAATTCCAGACAATGCTCTGGAATGTCTTGAAAGCAATGCTTTTATAGACTGTTATGCTCCAGGACAGCTCATGACAAATACTATCTCAATGCCAAAAATACATATGAACTTAGCTCATTCCTATCTTGCCGATCTTAATATTTACATCAGTTGTCCAAATGGGCAACAGGTTCAATTATGCACTCAAGGAGGTGGAGGCTGCTATCTAGGCGATCCCGGCCAAAATCATCAAATAAGCAACGATGATTCTGGGTTCTGGTATATCATTGGACAAGAAGGTACACAGACAATGCAACAGGCAGCAATAGGCAACAGTACCTTGCCATCAGGACTTTATGCTTCATATCAAAGTTTAACAGGGCTAGTTGGCTGTCCACTTAATGGCACATGGAAATTACGTATTTGTGATCAGTTTGAATATGACGCTGGCACACTATTCGGCTGGTGGATTGAGTTTGATAGCACACTTACACCAGAGTACCTTCACTATACGCAAAACTATTCAACATTAGGTTGGAGTGGTGCATATGGCTCAACATTTACTTCAGAAATTAATCAAAATTGTGTTACCGGATCATATTTAAATACTGCAAATTCGGATGAAGACACTTTTCAACCTTTTGCTTTTTCAGTTATTGACAACTTTGGATGCATACACGACACAGTAATGACTCTTACAGTTTTAGCATCGAGCAATCAAGAGTGTTGTATATTCCCAAACACTTTTGCCGGATTTGACGAATCTACTTGTGGTTACAGTTATAATCTCAGTGCTTCACTTACAATTGGCAATCAAGGAATGTGGTCTGTGGCTGAAGGTCCGGGGCAAGTAACTTTTACAGATTTTGAGAATCCAACTACTGATGTAACTGTTTTTCCGGATGGCGATTATTTATTTGTTTGGAAAGAGTTTTATCAAGAAAACACATCATGTTTTACAACAGATACTGTTTTGATTCATTTCAACCCATCACTCGCTCCAATTATTGCTCCAATTGAAGATGTGTGTGCAGGCAGTAATTCGTTCCAAATCGAAATTGAGGCAATCGGAGAATTAACCTGTGTACCTGAAAATGGATCATTTAATTACGAAACAGGTGTTTTTACTCCAACTATTCCCGACAACTATACTATAACAAATTTGATTTATGACCCATGTCAGGAAGAAACTATTTCTTATTCTGAATCATTCGTAATTAAAAACAAAGCAGTAATTGTAAACTTTGAAGAGAATTGTATTGAGATTATTCCAGATTCACTAGCTGTACAAGTAACATTTGATGTTGTTGATGCTCAAAACATTGCATATCAGGACTTCCTAATAAATAACAATCCAGTGTTAGAGGCGTCATCATTTGATACAATTTTTGCAAGTGCAACGAATTACAGTTTTACCATAACAGATATAAACGGCTGTACAACTCAAATTATTGAAGGAATTAGAGATTGTTCATGTCCTCTATATGCAGGAACATTTGAAAGTATTGATCTTATAACATTGTGTGAAAACGAATGTTTAAGTAATCATGTGTTTCATAATTCGGATCAAAATACAGATAATGGTGCTGCGATCTTTGAATTTATTATTCATAGCGGAGATTACATTCCACTTATAACCTCAAATTCTCCGTCTTTCTGCTTCGACAATGAGCAACTTAGCTATAATACAACATATTACCTAACTGCAATTTGCGGCTATCCAGATTTTGAGAATCACCCCGATCTTAACACTTCATGTCATTCATTATCGCAATCTGTACCAGTAATATGGATTCAATTACCGTCTCTTTCCACAGGTGATGATATAGATACCTGTGGAAAGATTATCCAAATTAAATCAAATACTTCGGATGAAGACTATTACGGTTTTTGGACATCTAATTGTAACATAAGTCCATTGACAGGTTATACACTATTTTCAAACAACACATGGATAGAATCTCACACATATGCAGAGTGTAATTTTGTGAGAACTATTTCAAATGGTATCTGTAGTGTAAACGATAGTGTTATCGTAAACTTTAATCAAGTCCCTCAACCTTATGCTGGGCAAGACATAGTTTCATGTGGACTACATGCTGTACTTTCAGGAATCACAAGTATTGACGGAAGCGATTTTTTTTGGTCCACAGAAAATCTATATATTTCCGATACTAACAATCTAGAATCAGATCTAACTGCAACATTTGAAGGAACATTCGAAGTGATTCTAACTGAGACAATCAATGGTTGTCAAAATACTGATAATGTCCTAATTACTTTTCTACATGAACTTGACATCTGGACTACTCCCGACACCGACTATGTATGCGACACTAGTGCTTCTGTCGAAGTTTTTGGCGATTTTTATGGTGGAAACTGGAATGTATATTACCACAATACTGTGCTGGAGCCAACATTTGATTTCGAGTTTTTACCAAACAATTCGAGCCAATCGGTTGAATTTGTTTTTGATGATTTGCCTCAAGGAGTGAATAATCTTATGCTAGATTTTGTTTGGAACGGTATTAACCCTTATTCTGGAACTGATTGTGAAACTACTGTCACAAAAACTATTGTATTTTCAAGAACCCCAGTTGCTAATGCCGGAGAAAGTGAATTTATTTCGGTTTGCGACAATTGTGTCTCGCTTGATGCTGACACAACTGGTTTTTCATGGGCACAATACTATTGGGTGCCCAATATAAACGGACAATTTATCAATAGTTACAGCTCACCTCAAACTGATTTCTGCATTCCAATGTATGAGCTCATTGAGGAAGACACGATAAATGCACGTTTTCTAT
>JAQVGK010000489.1 GCA_028696755.1 Bacteroidales bacterium
TTGTAAGCAAAAAGGTATAAGAATTTTAGACAAAATACAAAACTGTGAAAACTGTTCTTGATGCAAATATTAGTGATTTAGCCTATCTGTTTTTGTTTGAAAATCTTAAACAAATTTCCGATTTTGAAAGTGCCAACATTCTTCTTAAAAGCAAATGTGGGATTAATAATTTTTTTGCTGACAACGAAGATTTTTATTCAATAATAACCGCTATTGATTCCATTGATATCAGTTTAGTAAGCGAATCAGATAGGGCAGAATATGGAGACTTTCAAACGAACAAAGACTTAGCTCATAAGGTTACAAGGCAGTTAGCCTCTAAAAATATCAATCCGCAAATTATTATTGAACCTACCTGTGGAAAAGGAAATTTTATAATTGCTTCGTTATCAAATTTTGATAATATTGAAATAATTATTGGAGTTGAAATATACAAACCATATATTTGGGAAACCAAGTTTGGAATTCTTGATTTCTACATAAACAATCCAGAGAATAAAAAACCTGAAATCTTAATATTTCACGATAGCATTTTTAATTTCAATATTAAAGATATTGCTAAAGAAACTAAGAATCATGAAGTTCTAATTATCGGGAATCCTCCATGGGTTACAAACTCAAAATTAGGCAGTTTAAGTTCAAAAAATCTTCCAAAAAAATCAAATTTCAAAAATCAGAATGGTTTAGATGCTATGACTGGGAAAGGAAATTTTGATATTGCTGAATATATAGTACTAATGCTATTTGATAATTTCCAGAATCATAACGGTAATCTAGCTCTACTAGTAAAGAACTCTGTAATAAAAAACGTAGTCTTTAGTCAGCGTGAAAGGATGTATCAGATTGCAAGAATAGAAAAACATGCAATTGATAGCAAAGCAGAGTTTAATGTTTCTGTAGAGTCATCCTTACTTTATTGTATGCTAAACCAAAAAAGCGATTTTGTATGTAATGAGTATGATTTCTATAATAAAAGCCTAAAATCAAAATTTGGTTGGTTAGATTCTAAATTTGTTTCTGACATAGGCTCATATAACACTACAAACAAGATCGACGGGAAATGTCAATTTGAATGGCGGCAAGGAATTAAGCATGACTGCTCATCTGTTATGGAATTAGAAAAACAAGAAAAGGATTACATCAATAAACTTTCAGATACAGTAAGCATCGAAAATGATTTGGTTTATGGATTATTAAAAAGTTCTGATTTAAAAGAAATTGTTATAGGTGAAGTAAGGAAATACACGATTGTCACACAATCAAAAGTTGGTCAAGACACATCGTATATCAATCATTTGTACCCAAAAACTCAGAATTATTTAGGTAAATACAAAGAATTATTCGATTCGCGTAAGTCGAGCATATATCGAGGAAATCCACCATTTTCAATTTTTGGAGTTGGAGAATATTCTTTTAAACCTTTTAAAGTTGCCATATCTGGTTTATATAAGACCTTTCATTTTTCACTTGTATTACCAATAGATAATAAGCCTGTTATGTTGGATGACACATGCTATTTTATTGGATTCGACAAATTTGAGCATGCAATTTATTCACTTATCCTTCTCAATTCTGATTCAACTAAGCTATTTTTAAAATCTGTAACTTTTTCAGATGCTAAAAGAGTATTCACAAAAGAGGTGTTAATGCGCTTAGATTTGATCAGTATTGCAAATTTAATTACAAAAAATGAAATATCAAACACCATCGAATTGTTAGAGAAAAAGTACAACTTGCTTGTTAATATGGATTCATGGGAAGATTTTATAAAATCGCTTAAGCCAAAACAACAGCAGTTACAAATGTTTTAACGATTATCTAAATGTAAATATCTTGATATGCTAAGACCAAATTTCCAATTCATTCTTTACGTTGCCGACCAAAATAGAAGCAGAAACTTTTACTCAACTGTTCTTGGAATTAGTCCAGTACTTGATGTGCCCTGCATGACAGAATTTGAATTAAACACTGGACTTAAGCTTGGTCTGATGCCAGAAACAGGAATTGCAAAAATTCTAGATGGAAAAACTCCAGATCCTGCTGCTGGAAATGGGATACCACGTTGCGAACTTTACTTAAAATCAGGCAATGCTTCTCATTTCCTTGAGCGAGCACTATTAGCTGGTGCTAAACTAGTTTGTCCTCTATCCGATCGTGACTGGGGAGATAAAGTAGCTTATGTGTCGGATTTTGATGGACATATTATTGCATTTGCCGAAACGATTTAAGAATGATTTTAAACAAAAAACGTATATATTTAGCTGGTTGTGAGAATAATTTTAAAATAAGCTATGAATTAGAAATTGCATATCGCATGGAGCATGGCGCATGGGGCTTAAATTGTAGAAAGAATAACATTTGTGCTAATAAAAATATTGTGCTAATTTTTATAATAAACAGATTGCTAACTCACAGCACAAATTGCCCCATGCTCCATGCCCCATGCCCCATGCACAAAATAGAAAATAAAATTGGTACCTAAAATATTTACAAACAAACTATGACTCACGAATTCGAAAACTTTAAAATTATCGACCTCAGCCCCGAAAACATTTCCAATTACGGAGTTTGCGGTTACAAGGATGTAAACAAACACGAAGAACTAAGACGAAAAATTGATTGGGTAACTAAATTCTATCCAAAGGGATTAAGAATCAAAGCCGTAATTGCAAAAGATGGAAGTTATCAGGGAATGATTGAATTTATTCCAGGAGAATTTGCCCATCGTCCAGTATCTGCTAAAGATTACATGTTTATACATTGTATTTTTACTGGTTTTAGAAAAGAATATAAATCTCTGGGAATCGGGTCTGCCTTAATTGATGTTTGCATAGATGAATCACATGCTGCCGGAATGAAAGGCATCGCTGTAGTTACACGCAAGGGTTCGTTTATGGCTAGCGCCGAAATTTTTCTAAAAAAAGACTTTGTTGCAGTCGATAAAGCTTCTCCCGATTTTGAGCTACTAGCATTAAAATTTGATAACGAAACTGCAAACCCAAAATTTATAAACACATCTGCCGAACAGTATTCAGAAGGAATTACAATTATGCGATCGGCGCAATGTCCATATTCGGTTAAAAATGTAAACGCGATAATTGAAACATCAAAAAAAATGGGACTAAATCCAAAACTTGTTGAAATTGAGGAAGCCCAAGATGCGCAAAACTCACCTTGTGCATTCGGAACATTTTGCATTATTAAGGATGGGAAAGTGATAAGTCAT
>JAQVGK010000490.1 GCA_028696755.1 Bacteroidales bacterium
CGATTCCCAACGCTTCGATTTCCTCTGCATGTTCACGAATTCCTGCTGTGTCGATTAATCGGAATAAAATACCATCGATGTTGAGCGTTTCTTCGATTACATCTCGTGTGGTTCCTGCTATCGTACTAACTATTGCACGTTCTTCTTGTAATAATTGATTGAGTAAGGTTGATTTTCCAGTATTCGGTGCACCAACAATGGCAACAGGGACACCATTTTTAATAGCATTACCCAATTCAAAGGACTGTTCCAAACGTGTGACCACTTCTAGTACCTCATTCACTAAGTTCGATAGTTGTGTTCTGTCGGCAAATTCCACATCTTCTTCCGAAAAGTCCAATTCTAATTCCACCAAACTGGCAAAATTGATCAATTGCTCTCTGAGATCCTTTAATTCGGAAGAGAAATTACCACGCAGTTGGTTCAAAGCGATTTCGTGGGCTTTTTTTGATTCAGATGCAATTAAATCTGCAACAGCTTCAGCTTGTGAAAGGTCCATCTTACCATTTAAGAACGCACGCATGGTGAATTCCCCCGGTTCGGCCATTCGACATCCTTTTTCGATGAGTAAACTTAAGACATGTTGTAAAATGTAATTCGAACCGTGACAAGCAATTTCGGCACTCTCTTCTCCGGTAAAACTCTTACCATCTTTGAAAACAGAAATCAATACTTCATCAATGATTTCCTTCTCTTTTGATTGAATGGTTCCAAAATGAAGTGTATGAGACGGTTTCTCACTTAAATCCTTGCTAAAAATAAGAGAAATTAAGTTCAAACAATTCTCACCCGATATACGAATGACGCCAATAGCTCCAATTCCGTTGGGAGTGGCAATGGCACAAATTACATCATTTTGGCGTGTTATCATGGTGCAAAGTTAACTCAATTCTTCTTAAGAAGCATTAAAAACTCTTTGTTACCATCTCCACCAAGAATAGGCGAGTCAATGTGGTCGATATATGTCAAGTCACTCAATTTCGCTGCGTTTATCACCAAATCGATGACAACTTTATACAATGTTTTATCTTTTACGATACCTCCTTTTCCGACATTGTCTTTACCCACTTCAAACTGCGGTTTAACCAAAGCGATAACAGGTGCTCCAGGTGCAAGGAAAGAGGTGATAAAAGGAATTACTTTTTCAAGAGAGATAAAGGAAACGTCAATCACACAACCATCACATTGTTCTGTAATGAGTTTACTTGACAATTCCCGTACATGTGTTTTTTCTAAATTTACCACACGTTCATCGCTAAGTAGGGTTGAATGAAGTTGATCTTTTCCAACGTCTACACAAAATACTTTTTTAGCGCCATTTTTCAGCAATACTTCTGTAAAACCACCTGTGGAAGCTCCGACATCAAGGTATGTTTTGTCTGTTATTTCAGGTGACCATTTTTCGATAGCCTCAAGCATTTTTAGCGCACCTCTTGATACCCATTGAATTTCTTCAGAAAGTAGTTCTATTTGAGCGTCAACAGGAACTTTTCTACCTGTTTTATTGATGAGTTTACCATTCACTCGAACACCAAATGTTCGGATGATATCCTCTGCTCTAACGCGAGTACTGACCAGCTTCAATTGTACCAATAATTTGTCTAACCGTTCTTCCATGATGCAAAGTTAAAACAATTGTAACATTTTATTCTAAAATTAAAATACCTACCTCAATTTTGAGGTAGGCATTTCTAACTAGTAAATAATAGAGTAGGAATAATGAATTTAGCGAACCATGTTGACGTGACCCACAAATTGCTTGTGTTCATCGTAATCTTTCACTTTTACTTTAATTTTCCAAGTATATGTACCGTCTTGAACCATTGCACCTTTGTAAGTACCGTCCCATCCGATTTCAGTATTATGTGATTCAAATATCATTTCACCCCAACGATTGAAAATGAGTAATTCATAGTTAAATACGTCATAACCAGAAGTAAATACTGGGAAGAAGGTATTGTTAAATTGATCACCATCTGGAGTAAATGTATTTGGAACGTAGAATATGAGTTCTTCTCTCACTTTTACGTATCCATAAGTTGTATCTACACAACCAGCATCATTTGAGGCAACGAGCATAATGGTGTAACCGCCAGAAGTTTCACCTGGGTAAACATGTGTCAGTACCAGCGTTTGCTTCTGGCGGACATTGAGCGTATAAATTTGTAGTAGAAGTAGAGAGGTTGATTGTAGTGATTAAAAGAGCTGTAGATAAAAAATCCAAAGCGCCTTTAGGGCGTACAATTTGATTCATTTTTATGTCAAAAAAAAGTTAAGTAGTTTACTTCTCAGACGTAAATTAAAACAAAAAGTTGCCAATAAACTAATTTAAAGTGAATTTTTTTCAGAGTTGTTAATAATTATAATCAATTGAATGGTGAAACTATTTTTTCAACATTAATTAATTTAGTTTCAATGGAATAGAATAATTGAAGTAAAGAGGGATGTTTTGCCTTTTTTTGTAGCTTTGTAAAAAAAAAACTAATGGCTCAAAAACCATCCATTCCAAAAGGGACAAGAGATTTTCTACCAATTGAAGTTGCTCGTCGCAACTATATTTTTGAGATAATAAAACAGGTGTATAAAAAATATGGCTTTACTCCTATAGAAACGCCCTCTTTTGAATTCTCATCAACATTATTAGGAAAATATGGAGAAGAAGGGGATCGATTGATATTTCGAATTCTTAATTCGGGTGATAAAATGAAAAAGGCGGATTTGGATGCCTTACAAAATGATAATTTAGCAAGATTCGCTAATTCATTGGCGGAAAAATCTCTTCGTTATGATTTAACGGTTCCATTTGCGCGTTTTGTGGTTCAACACCAAAATGATTTGTCTTTTCCATTTAAAAGATACCAAATTCAACCGGTTTGGAGAGCAGATCGTCCTCAACATGGAAGGTATCAAGAATTCTTTCAATGCGATGCTGATGTTGTTGGTAGTGATTCGTTGATATATGAAATCGACTTTGTTTTAATGATAGATGAAGCATTGTCATCACTTGAAATTCCAGATTTCACTATTAAAATCAATAATAGAAAAATCTTGTCAGGAATTGCTGAAATTTGTGGGGAGTCTGATAAGATTGTTGCGATTACCGTTGCCATTGATAAATTAGATAAGATTGGTATTGAGGGCGTTGTTAAAGAATTACAAGAGAAAAACATCTCTTCGGAAGCAATTATTAAGATCCAACCGTTATTTACTATGGA
>JAQVGK010000491.1 GCA_028696755.1 Bacteroidales bacterium
CGTCGTGATTTAAGCCTATACGATAATCATGGACTATTAGAAGCTTTAAATTCGGGAATAAAAGTGTTGCCTTTGTTTATTTTTGACACAGAAATTCTTGATGAGCTTGATAAGGATGACTCACGAGTAAGCTTTATTTATAAAACATTATCCGAAATTGACATAAAGTTGAAACTGGATAGTTCGTCAATACTTATTCGAAAAGGTAAAGTTGAAGATGTTTTTACAGATCTAATTTCGGATTTTGAGATTATGGCAGTTTACAGCAACGAAGATTATGAGCCATATGCAATTAACCGCGATAAAGTTGTAACTACATTATTGGAACAGAACGGAATTAAACATCTGCAGTTTAAGAATCAAGTTGTTTTCGCAAAAGATGAGATTCTCAAAAAAGATAAAAAGCCATACACGATTTTTACACCATATAAAAATGCTTGGCTAGAAAAGTTTAAATCTGGAGATTTTTCAGTGCATCATCAATCTGAAAACTTTATCCAGAATTTTGTAAAATTCAGATTTGAATTTCCGGAGCTTTCAGAAATTGGCTTTACCAAAGGTAAGCATCATGTTAAAGAATTCAACCATGATGCCATTAAAGATTATCATAATTACAGAGATTTCCCTTCGAAAGATTTGGGCACATATTTAGGTCCACATTTAAGATTTGGGACTATCAGCATTAGACAATTGATGAGAGAATATTTTAGCTCAAACGAAACGTTTATTTCGGAGCTGATATGGCGAGAATTCTTCATGCAAATTCTATATCATTTTCCAAAATCGGAGAAAGAAAATTTCAAAAAGCAATACGATACAGTAAAATGGCGTAACAACGAAGACGAATTTGAGAAATGGTGTAAAGGCGAAACAGGTTATCCGATTGTTGATGCGGGAATGCGTCAGCTAAATTCAACTGGGTACATGCACAACAGAGTAAGAATGATTACTGCCAGCTTTTTGTGTAAACATTTGTTAATTGACTGGCGCTGGGGCGAAGCATATTTTGCAGCAAAATTACTAGATTATGAGCTTTCGAGCAATGTCGGCAATTGGCAATGGGCGGCAAGTACTGGATGTGATGCAGTTCCATATTTTAGGATTTTCAATCCAATAACGCAGCAGCAAAAATTTGATCCAAACTTTGATTATGTTAAGCAATTTGTACCAAACTTTGTCGAAAATAAACCTCTTTATAAAATTATTGATCATGATTTTGCCAGAAAAAGGGCTCTTGAGACATACAAAAACACTGATTAATATCATTATATTTTATTGATAATCAGCAACTTAAGTATTTTAATGCACAATTTTTACATTTTTTTACCACTTAATGTGCATTTCATAGAAAATTCACTATATTTACACCAATAATTCAGCATTAGTAAAATGAGCCAAAAGTATTGTATTTTAATTGCCGATGATGAGTCGTTAAACTATCTCTATTACAGAGAGATACTTGACGAAAACCTCTTTGACATTATTTATGCAGAAAACGGTATAGATGCAATTAGTGCTTTCAAAGAAAATCACGACAAAGTAAATCTCATTCTAATGGACATGAAAATGCCTGATATGGATGGGTTTACTGCTACTGCCGAGATTCGCAAATTCGACACAAAAATTCCAATTATTGCCCAAACGGCTTATGCTTACCGCGATGATTACCAGAAAGCGCTTGATGCAGGCTGCAACGATTACATATCAAAGCCCATTCACGAAGAAGAGCTAAACGAGAAAATCAAAAAGCTTTTGGGACTGGCATAATGCTTTTTCCCATTTTAAATTATTATTGGTTGGGGATCAAATTATTTATCCACTAACGCGGAAACGAAAAATCTTCGGCAATATTTTTCTATGGATGTTAATGTCCTACGGACAAGTGGATTTTATTTATTATAAACATTAATCAGATTACAAAATTACATATCTTTGGCAGATGAAGCTGTTGATTCTCAATTATGAATATCCTCCATTGGGTGGCGGTGCAGGGGTAATAACGCAAAATATTGCCGAAGGTCTTGCTGCTCGTGGGCATAATATTACTGTGCTCACAACTTGGTTTTTGGGTGAGGAAGAAGACAGCACAATAGGTAATCTTAGAATTATCAGACTCAAATGTAAGCGAAAAGTAGTTTACAAATCCAATCCGATAGAGATGTTGAGTTGGATGAATGCAGCAAAATCGTTTCTTAAAAAGCATTTGTTGACTGAGAAATACGATTTGAGTTTCGCAAATTTCTCTCTTCCTGGCGGAGAAGTAGCTTACAGCATGAAGTTGATGTACAATTTGCCTTATGTTGTAATGTCGCACGGACACGATATTCCATGGTTTATGCCCGAGCAGATGATGTGGTATCATGCACTAACATATCAATGGATAAGAACAATTTGTCTGCACTCGAAACGCAACTATGTTCAGTCGCAAGACATGAAAGATAATATTGATGCATTTCTGGGCAAAACCTTTTCGGTAAACAATAAAATCATCTACAACGGTTGGAATAGCAGTATTTTTAGTCCAGATTACTCGCAACGAAAAAGTGAATTCACCATTCTTTTTCCAGGACGACTTGTTAAGCAAAAAGATCCGATGAGTTTTCTTAAAGCCATTGAAATAATAAAAGACAAAATTGTCGACTTCAAAGTAATTATTTTGGGCGACGGACCATTACGCAAACAGATGGAATCATTTGTTAGCAGCAAAAACATAAGCAATTTCGTAGAATTCAAATCATGGGTTGACAAGACTGAAATGTTGTATAATTATCGCTCGGCCTCGCTAACAGTTTTGCCATCTTTAAACGAAGGAATGAGCATTGCCACACTCGAAGCCTTAGCTTGCGGACAGTATGTTATCGCAACGCGAGTTAGCAACAACGAAAGCCTCATCACACCAGGCACAAACGGCAATTTTATCGAGAAGAAAAATCCGGCAGATATTGCAGCAAAAATCCTCGATTATTATAACACAAAGTTTAAATTGGGTTACCTAATTCCACTTGACGAACTTAACAAATACCACGAACTTTTTGAATGGGATAAGATTATTGATGAATATGAGGAGGATTTGGGAAAGATTGTAGGGAAAAGATAAGCAAAAAATCAAAAAGTATCTGTAGCACGTTATTACATTCTAGCCTCCAAACTCCTTACTCCACCAACCTAATTTCATAAATCGTTGGCCACATTTTGCCAGTAACGAAAAGCGTTT
>JAQVGK010000492.1 GCA_028696755.1 Bacteroidales bacterium
GGAGCACTTGTTCTAAACCTGATTTACATTCCAAAATCCATTAAGCTCTATCAAAGACACAAGAAAAATGCTGGTGATTTATTCTCCTACAACAAAGGTGTTGATTTACGCTGGATGAAATTAGCAATTGCAGGATACTTTTTATTTTTTGCATCTCTAGCATTAATAGAGATACTTCCTTTTGAGAACGACTCGCTTGCACTAACATTGGTTTATATTATTTATTTGTTCTACTTGCTCATAAATGGACTCCGGCAGAAACCAATTTCCCAAGTCCTTTACAGCAATTTCGATTATAAAAAACCTTTGAGCGATTCGCTAACAATAACCGAGAAGCCTGCAACACAAGTTATTATCGAGGAAGATGATGAAGTAGAAATTACTGAGAAATATAAAACATCATCGCTAAAAGATGATAGCAGAATTGAGCAAATTGCAGTACAACTCCAAAATTATCTCGAAAATAAAAAGGCATATTTAGATCTGAGGCTAAATCTAATGGATGTTTCGCGCGAACTTGGAGTTAATTACAAATATATTTCTCAGGCGATAAATCACAAATTCGGTAAGAATTTCATCAGTTTAATATCGGATTATAGAATTGACGAAGCAAAAAAAATGATTATCAATCAAAACAGTCAAAATCTAACTCTCGAAGCTATTGGCGAACTTTGCGGATTTCAGTCGAAATCAACTTTTTTCATTGCATTTAAAAAAATAACTGGGCAAACGCCGATGCAGTTTAAGGATGAAAAGTTGAAAGTCGTAAATTAGAAACGCAACATCTTACGACATTGCGTTTCTATAATACCAGAATCATTATCTAATTACTAATCTTTACAATAGTAAACTCTGTACGTCTATTTGATGCATGGTTTTCTTCGCTGCAATTTGAACAATCGGGGCAATCTTTTACAGGACTGGTTTCGCCATAACCTTTACCAACAATTTGATTAGGATTTATAATTCCCTTTCGGATATAGTCGGCAGCTGCCTGAGCCCGTTTTTCGGAAAGCACAAGATTATCGCTATCGCCGCCGCGACAGTCGGTGTGTGAACTAAGTTCTAGAATTACGTCGGGATTACTGTTTAAAAATTCGATTACCTTGTCGAGCTCCATCGAAGCATCGCTGCGAATGTCCCATTTTGCCAAATCGTAATATATAGGATTTAGATCAATGATTTTAGAGATTTCAAGTTTTTCCTCCGCCTTGACAAACACAAGATTTTCGCGTGGAATAATTATCTCACCACCATTTTCGATTACCATTTTAATTGTAATTTTTCGATTAAGATATCCTTTTTTGTTAAAGTCAACAATCATGGTTACACTGTCGCCTCTTCTGAAAGTATGTGGAAATTCCCACGAAACGCCATTTTCTCCGGTTACTCCTGTATAAACATCATCGCCATTGCAATTGATACCAACTTTCATACCTTGTATCGCTACTCCATCTACTTCAACTGGTTTAATTGTAAAAACAGGAAAGTCTTCGAGACTTAAATTATACTCAATAAACTCGTTAAGCAAAGCGGTTTCAGTCGACAAATCGACTTCATCATTAAAATAAGCATCATGAGAAAATTCCAGACTACAAAAGCTGTTGCGAGGAACCTCAAATTGATAATTTCCATTTATATCGGTGCGGATTAATCCTGATTTACCATCTGCGAAAGTGTAATTTATCAAAGTATTTGCAACTGGATTTGAATTTTTATCTGTAATTTTTCCGCGAAGTTTAAGGCTTTTCACATTTGATCCCCAGAAATAAACATCATCAAGTCCTTTTCCACCCTGTCTGTTAGAACTAATAAGACCCGACTCGATATTATTCTCATTTCTAAAGATTGAAAAACCAAAATCATCCGATTCGGAATTAAATGGAGCTCCAACATTCTTACGAAAGCTAAAGCTTTGACCTTTATAATCGCATTTATAAACATCCAGTCCACCAAAACCGCCTTTTATGTCGGAAGAAAAGTACAAATCTCCAGTTTCAGAAATAAACGGAAATAACTCATTAGAATCAGAGTTTACTTCTCTACCAAGATTCTCAGGTTCTCCAAATTTTCCATCATTAAACGAAACCCGATAGATATCCGAACCGCCAAAACCACCTTTCATATCCGAAACAAAGTAAAGATAGTTCTCTTCTTTGTTCATAGCGGGATGCCCGACCGAATAATCGAGTGAATTCATTGAAAATTCCTGAATCTCGCCCCACTCATTTCCATCAAAATAAACATAAAACAATTGCAAAGGCATTTTTTCGCCCTCGTCGTAACGCTTTTTATTATTTACAAATGCCGATCTTGTAAAGAAACATAAATTGCCGTCCTTAGAAATATATAATGGTCCTTCATGAAATCGCGAATTTAAAATCAAGAGCAAATCTGCAATTTTTTTATCAGTAGAATTTGTAAATAAGTCGTGAAATGCTCTGCCTGTTGTTTCATCACCACGCGAAAGTAATCCTACAGGTTTATTGTCCGAAACCCAGATTAACTTTTCGCCAGCATAAATTGCCGAATACTCAGAGAACTCAGAATTTATTGACGCTTGATGCAGGGAATATATCTGATCATTTTGTGCAAAAACAGTAACGCAGATTATTACAAGTAAATAACTAAATATTATATTTTTCATTTTTCTTTAATTAAGGTTACCACAAGAATTTGGCAAAACAAAGGGTGCAGATGCATTAACAAGCAATCTGCCCCAATGTCTTAACCAAAAAAACTATTTTAACTAAATCGTTTTAAAAATATCTAGGCGAAGTATGCTTTTTACTTCCGTTGTCGAGATCGTAAGAAACAGAAATCTCATGCGATCCACCTTGATATGGTCTCAGAATAGAAGTTGTGTAATCATAAGAATACGCAATTCGGAATTGATTATTTATTTGTACAGCAGCCAAAGCACCAACCGCATCGTTTAGACGGTAAATCAATCCAAACCAGATTTTATCCTTAAAAATAAGACTGGTAGTAACTTCTGCCGAAAATGGAGTATTTGGAACATATCGCATCATCAAAGCTGGTCTAAATTTTACATTCTCGCTAATTTCGCCAAGATAACCTGCATTTAGATAATAATGTCTTTTGTGAGTCCAAGTTACAGATTGCTCGGCGTAATCACTTTCCACTAAATCGGGCACACTTAAACCTGCAAAAAAGCTTGGATGAGAATAATATAACCCAGC
>JAQVGK010000026.1 GCA_028696755.1 Bacteroidales bacterium
CATCAAAACTTGTTTGACCATAATACGAATCCTGATTGTGGTAAGTATAACTGCTAATCATTGCCAAACTATTATGTTTCTTTTCTGGAAAAACATAACCCATCTTGTAAAAAGCTTGTAATCGTTTGGTTCCAATATAGATTCCGTAAGGGTTTATGGCGTTATAGTAGTCTCCATAAGTATGACCAACTTCACCTCCTTTTCTGTTTTCGTCGATGTACTGAATGCCTCCACGAATTGTAAGATCTTTCCCAAAATAATCCCAACGATTAAATAGAACATGTTGCTGCAATTTTGGCATATCCATAAATCCATCGTGATTGTGATCTATGTCCAACAAATCAGTTTGTGTATGACCAAAAATCATTGTATAAAGCTTTGGCGAAATCTTTATCGCAGCATCAATATTGGTTTCGGTTTTTCCAGCCGAGCTAAAAAGCTGATTAAAGTAGAATGCATCAGCTGTTTTAGGTTTTTTATACTCAACATTTATCTGTCCAGTTACCGCATCGTAACCATTGATTACTGCCGATGTTCCTTTTGATACCTGAATCGATTCCATCCAAGGACCAGGAATATAACCTAAAGCATAAGGCTGCGAAAGTCCGTAAAGATTAGGAATGTTTTCGGTCATCATCTGAACATATTTGCCTGCCAGTCCGAGTAGCTTTATCTGCTTTGCACCTGTTGTTGCGTCGCTGTAGGATGCGTCAACCGAAGCATTTGTTTCAAAACTTTCGGACAAATTACAGCACGCAGCTTTGCAAAGTTCTTCGCCTGTAATAGTCTGAACGCTGCCAACTTCCATTCTCGAGTAGTGAGTTCCAACTTGTCGCTCTCCAATCGTAACTTCGTCGAGAAACAAAGTGCTTTTCATAACAATATCTAATTTTTGATTGCTGTTTTCGACGATTATAGTGTCGGCAACATATCCAACAAAACTAAAAATCAGAACATTGCTTTCGGCTGGTTTAATAATTGTAAATTTTCCGTCTTTATCGCTTGTGGTACCAATATTTGTGTCTTGCCACCAAATGTTTACCCCGAATACTGGCTTTTTATTGCCATCTGGTTGTTCGTAAACTGTTCCGGTAACTTGCGCATTTACTGCAATTCCCACAAGCATAACGACAATTATGCCTGTTAATTTTTTCATATAAAATTTGAATTTTAAATTAATACTTGATTTATTAAGAAATCAGTATTAATCATAGGCGAAAAACAGAAACCACAGCACCGAAATCAGTACTGCCCGCATTAGTCCTTAATAAGGGTGGTAGCTTAAGGACATTTAAAAAATTGTTTTGTATTTCATCGAAAAAATAAACTATTGGCGAAAATAACAGCAGCTGAGGCATTTCCAGAGATTGAATCTGTGGGATATCTGCTCTGCACGAACTAAAAAATAATTGATCTAGCGAAAAATACGAAATGGTTGCATGTTTAAGATGCTCGTCTTTTTGACATGAGCAGGCATTATCGTGGCCGTCGCAATCATTGCAATGTGGATGGTCATGCGATATTTCGCCAAACTCGAAGAATGCAACATCGCTATGCTCGTGATTACAGCCTGTGCAAAGGTATCTTTCGATAAAGAAACCGTTCGCCGACACTAAAACAACCAGCGCAACAATGATCGATAATATTCCTTTTAGCATTCTCATTCGATGCAAAAATACGGTTTTTTCTACTACACAAACAAGCTTTGTTGTAAAATGTTGTGATTTTTACTGATTTTTATACAGAGGATGCAAATTTGAGGTAAGATTTGAGATTTAACGGGGATTTTTTAGAGAAGTACTTGCTGAGAGATAAGAGCTAATAGTTGCATGGAGCATGGAGCATGGGGCATGGGGACATTAGTGCGAAAGCTATACATTACTTGCGTGCGTTGCACTGAGTTGAATCGAAGTGAGCCCTGCGGGGTTCTGCCTTTTAGCAAATTTTGTATAATGTCATTTTGGCACAATTTCAATTCCCACTAGAATGTGAGCCCCATGCTCCATGCTCCATGCAAAAACAATTATTTTTATAAATTGTCATTTAATTAGTTTCAATTTTTCATAAATTTGCAAATTATCACGAGACTTGTTGTTAAAGAGGAACACAATTTATTAAATCATGAAAAGAACCGCACTACTTTTTGCAGGGATTATGCTTTTATTGCCTTTAATGGCTCAGCAAAATCACAAATCAATTCATCAAGAGGAACAAGAGTATTATAATTCGCTCGGAATAAGCGAAGCCGAGTATCAACAGATTAATCAACCGGCAGCAGTGAATAATCCCAAATCGGCAAAAGCCTGCAACCTTAACAAGGTTGTGTTCGGTTGGCATCCTTACTGGTCGGCAGGATTAGAAGCTAATTATGATTGGGAGTTGATGTCGGACATGTCGTTTTTCTCTTATGAGGTAAACTCCACAACGGGGAATGCAAATTCTACTCATGGCTGGGCAACTTCTAATGCTGTTACTCAAGCTTTGGCAAACGGCGTAAGAGTAAACTTATGCGTAACTTTGTTCTCAGATCATGGCACATTTTTAAATTCGTCAACATCGCGCCAAACTTTGATTACAAATTTGATAAACCTGGTGCAAAGTCGTGGTGCGCACGGCGTAAATATTGATTTCGAAGGAGTATCATCAACCTATAAAGCACAGTTTACAAATTTTTTAATTGATTTGTGTACACAAATGCACGCTTCGGTTCCTGGTTCAAAGGTTAGCGTTTGTGTTTATGCTGTTGACTGGAGCGATCTTTTCGACGAAGCTGCCATCGATCCTTTCATTGATTACTATACTATCATGGGTTACGATTATTATTATTCGGGAAGTAGTATTGCCGGTCCAACAGCACCGCTTTATACTTTCAATACCTTTAATTACAACCTTGCTAAAACAATAAATTATTACATGTCGCAGGGAGCGAGCAAGGAAAAGATTATCCTAGGTTTGCCATATTATGGACACGAGTGGAATACAACTTCGTCAACGGTTCCGTCTTCAACAACAAGTGTTGTAAGTTCGCGAACTTATAAAACAATACGAGATAACACTTCGGGTAACTACTCAACAAGGCAATTTGAATCCACAAGCAAATGTCCGTATTATGTTTATTATTCGTCGAACTGGCGACAGGCATTTTGCGATGATGAGGAGAGTTTGGCATGGAAGTACGATTTGGTTAATATGACAGGAATTGGTGGAATTGGAATTTGGGCACTTGGCTACGATGATGGTTATTCAGAGCTTTGGGATTTGATTCGCGAAAAATTTACCGATTGCGGCACAGTTCCTTGCTCGGGAACATTCTACGATTTGGGTGGCCCAGATAAGGTGTATTTCAACAATAGTAATTACAATTTTACGATTGCGCCAACAAATGCTACTCGGGTAACTTTAGAATTTCCTGTTTTCGATATCGAAGCAGGAAGCGGGGCAACCTGCAATTACGATTATGTTGAAATTTTTGATGGTCCCGACATGCTTTCGCCAAGTCTTGGCAGATTTTGCAACACAACAGGAGCTCCTGGATTAATTACTTCTACAGGCAATGCTCTCACGGTAAAGGTTTATACCGATAATGCTACTGTAAATAACGGTTTTACAGGTGTGTGGAACTGTGTTCAGGATGATATTTTACCAACAACCAATATTAGCGCAGGCACATGGCAAAAAGACGACTTTATTGCTACATTTACCGATGCCGATAACGATATTGTTGATTTGAGATTTTATCAGGTTTTGGATAATGATGGAACTGAATGGCGAGCAAATGGAGATTATGGATTTTTTAATGATAATTTTGGTTCAACAATCCATAGCGACTGGACAAATCTTTCGGGCACATGGTCGGTAACAGATGCACATTTACGTCAATCGGATGAGGCATTATCGAATAATAATATTTATGCCGATGTTACACAAAGTGATGATGGAGTTTATCTTTATCACTGGCAGATGAAGCTTTCGGGTGCCGGAACTAATCGTCGAGCAGGATTGTATATCTTTTGCAGCGATCCTAGCCTCGACCAGCGTGGAGATGCATACATGATTTATTTCCGTGCCGATCAAAACAAATGTCAACTCTATCGTGCGGATAATAACGTGATTACAATTTATACCGATGATGATGTTACTGTAAACGAAGACACTTGGTACGATTATAAAGTTATGTATAATCCTGCAAACGGAGAGCTTAAAGCATTTCAAAACGATGTGCTGGTTTCGTCGTGGACAGATCCTTCTCCAATTACTGCAGGAACAGCAGTGTCGCTAAGAACAGGAGGTTGTATTGCCGATTACGACGATATTAAAGTTTACAAATCTAGATCTGTTACCGAAACTGTTAGCGTTGGAGCAGGGCAGGAAGTAAGATACGAAAATGCAAATTCGTCGTCGCCAGCATGTCGCATCAAATCTATTGTTACCGATGCCAGTGGAAATATTTCGACTGTTGCTGGCTTTGATGTAAATATTGATTTTACAGCACCGCTGGCTTCAACTTCGGTAAATGATGGTCCGGGTGGTGATATTGATGTTACCTATGTTGGAACACAGCTTCAGGCAAACTGGGCAGCTGCTGTTGAACCCAATTCTTACGTTACAAATTACGAATACTGCATTGGCACAAGTGCTGGAGCATCAAACACAGTGGCTTGGACAAGCAATGGAACAAACACCTCGGTTACTCGCAGCGGTTTGACTTTAATATCTGGAACGACTTACTATTTTAGTGTTCGTTCTACAAATGTTGTAAATCTAACATCAACCGTAAGTTCTAGCGATGGAATTATGTATGTTGATCCAGCTTCGCTAACAATTGCCGATTTCACAACTTCGTCAACCAATGTTTGTGCTGGCGAGGCAATATCTTTTATCAACTTGTCGCAAAATGCAGATACTTACCAATGGACAATTACTGGTCCGCAGAACGAAAGTTCTACCGACGAGTCGCCATCTTTTGTTCTCACTGCAGGGACTTACTCTGTTAGTCTTACTGCATACGGAAGTTTAGGTGACGACAATATCACACAGTCAATAACTGTTGTTGTAAATCCATTACCAGTTGCTGCAAGCAGTGTTTCTTCAACCGATTTTGACGTTTGTCCAGGAGCTGGAGCAACACTTAGTTACAGCGGTGGTAGTGGAACTAGCTTTAAGTGGTTTGCCTCGTCGTGCGGTGGAACCTTGATAGGATCAGGCAACAACTTGCTTGTTAACCCAGTTTCGGCAACTACATATTATGGTAGATGGGAAAATTCGTGTGGATATTCAGCATGTCAGAATCTCACAATTAATGTAAATCCTTTACCAGTAGAGGCAAACTCGGTGTCGGCAACGGAAAACGTAATTTGTTTTAACGAATCGCTCGATTTAAGCTATGATGGTGGCTCTGGCGATAGTTTTAACTGGTACACTGCCGATTGTGGAAATACCTTTGTTGGTATTGGCAATAATCTTAATGTTTCGCCTACTACAAATACAGTTTATTATGGTCGCTGGGAGAATGCTTGCGGAAATTCGGCTTGCAAAACTGTTAGCGTTACAGTAAATCCTTTGCAGGGAGAACCTACAAACATCTCAGCTGATTTATATACAATTTGTGAGGGAGAACAGGCCGTGCTTAGCTTCACTGGAGGAAGTGGTTCTTCTTTTAAGTGGTTCGAAGAAAGCTGTGGTGAAACTTTTGTCGGCGAAGGTAACGACTTGGCTGTTGGTCCGATTGCCGACAAAACATACTATGGTAGATGGGAAAACGGATGTGGTTTTTCAAATTGTTTGCCTGTAACTATAAGTGTGAATCCTTTGCCGGATGAAGCAATTAGCGTAAGTGCCGATTATCCAAATATCTGTAATGGTGAAGTTCCTGTTCTTTCATACGCGGGTGGAAGCGGAGATGTTTTTAACTGGTATACCGATGCTTGCGGATCTGTTCTCGTGGGCAGCGGTAACGATTTTAGCGTGAATCCAGGTGTAAACACAACCTATTTTGGTAGATGGGAAAATGCTTGCGGAAACTCGGTTTGTGGTGAGGTTGCTATTTTGTACGGACAAAATCCAGAGGCGATTTTCTCGGCCCTTGCCACAACAATTCAGTTGCCAAATGCTTTTGCATATTTTACAAATGCCTCGCAAAATGCTGATACTTGGTTTTGGGAGTTTGGCGATGGCGCTGATGCAACTGAATTTGAGCCATATCACCAATACACAGCAGTTGGAGTTTATACAGTTACACTTACTGCTTCAAATGCAGTTTGCGGAAGCGATGTGCTAGTACTCAATGATTATATAATCGTTATCGATCCTACCGAAGCAAATATCGTTTCGACTGATGAACTTAAAGTTTATCCTGTTCCAGCAAATAATTTCGTTAATGTTTGCTCCAAAAACGAAATAGTTTCAGTTTCGCTTTTAACGGTGGATGGAAAACTGTGTCGCAGTTATGATGGAAAAGGTTGTGAACTTACGATCGATCTTAGCGACCTTAGTGAGTCTGAGTATATATTGTTAATCGAAACTGCTTTTGAAAAGATAGTGAAGAGAGTTGTAGTGATGAGGGACTAGGAAGTAAACTTAAAGTACGAATTATAAATTCAAATACTATGGCAAATACTTATACGCAGTTATTCATACATTTTGTGTTTGCAGTGCAAAATCGTCTAGGTTTAATTAGTCCTCGTTGGGAAGAGGACTTGAATAAATATTAATGGTATAATTGAACATTATGGTCATAAGCTTTATTTAATTAACGGCACGGAAGATCATACTCATTTATTGGTGAGCATGAATCCAAAACAATCTCCGTCTGATTTGATGTTTCATGTTAAACGAAGCTCATCCTTATGGATAAATGACAATAAGCTTACAATTGGTAAGTTTTCATGGCAAGATGGTTTTGGAGCTTTTAGCTTTGGAAAGGATCAGTTGAGTTCAAAAATTAAATATGTTGAGAACCAGAAAGAACACCATAAGAAAACGAGTTTTATGGATGAATATCAGAAGTTTTTGAAAGATAATGGAATCGACTTTGATCAAAAATATCTTTTTAGACCTTTGGAATAAGCGGTGAGATTTCTCCGTATATGTCCTCTGGACAAAAAGTGCTATAGGTTAAGCTTTTTACTGACGTTTATGTCCTCTGGACAAAAACGCGAAGGAAATTGCATTTACAAGTTATAGTTCAAATTCTTGCGCGAAATGTTTTTCTAGCCCGTTAGGGCTTCAACGTCAGTAAAAAGAAGTAAACATATAGAGTATTACTACTTTGTCCAGAGGACATTAACGTTAGAAAAGTAATTTACTCTGTATGAAGACCACACTTAAGATCTTTGCGCTTGCAAATTTTTAAAACTAGTCGCGTCAGTAACAACTTCACATTCTCTCCCCTACCTCCTTCCATCTATATTCCACCATTCGTCTTTTTCGATGATGCATGGGGAGTTGTAGATTCTGAGGCCGATGTCTTTGTTGGTGCGCAGGTTAAATGAGTCATGATTTATTACCATTTTATAGTGGCAGTCGCGGAAGCTAAAGTTGAACTTGCACCTGTGCCAGCATTTTGGCATATTTGGCGATATACTTAGTACTTTATCCTTAAAGTCGAGGCCAGCATAAGTGTTTAAAATATGCATTACTGTAGATGCCATCACACCGGCGTGAATGCCTTCGGCTGTGGTACCACCCTGTATGTCGGAGTAATCACTTACCAAAGCTTCGCGGAAAAGATTGTCACAAACATCATCAATCTCCCACTTGCTTGCCAAATATGCGTGAACAACTCGGCTCAAGCTGCTTCCGTGTGAGGTGCGGCGCAGATAGTAGTAAAAATTCTTTGTAGTATAATCAACTGGTATTTCATATCCCAGTCCAGCCAAAGTTTCGTTTATTTCTTTGTCGCTCAGATTATAAAAAACCATTAGCGTATCGGCTTGTTTCGCTAGTTTGTAATCGTCGGGATTTAAACCTTCTGCCTTTAAAATTCGATCGAGACGATAAATATTTCCGTATTTTTTCTTGTAATGAACCCAGTCGAGCTCTTTTAATTCAAAATATCCATCGAATTGCTCAATGATGCCATCTTCGTTTATGTTAACAGCTAGATGCTCGCTAATCTCATTCCATTTCTCAACCTCTTTTTCCGAAAGTGCTGAAGTGGTATCTTTTACCAAATAATTTTGCTTATACCAGATGTTTAGGGTTTGTCTTAACATCCAAGCCATCATAATGTTGGTGTAGGCATTGTCGCGCAATCCGCCTTTGCTACCCTGCGAAGGATGTTTTTCGTGAAACTCATCTGGGCCCATCATATTTTCGGTATGATAGCGGAAATCTTTTGCCGAGTATTTAGCAGCAGAAACAAAGAAACGGCATATCTCAGTCAAAATCTCGAATCCGTATTTTGTGAGAAATTCTTTATCATCGGTTGCCTGATAGTACCTGATAACATTAAGCGCTACGGCCAACGAAACATGTCGCTGGTTACGGCTATAGTCTGGTCCCCAAACTCCATTCTCTGGGTTTAGGTGAATCTCTTGTGTTTCTTCTTCGCCAGTGCTGCCACTTTGCCATGGGAACATCGCTCCTTCGAAACCGTTTTCGGCTGCATATTTTTTTGCTGCTGACAAACGATTGTATCGATACATCAACATCGAGCGGGTAATTTCGGGGAAATGAATATTGTAAAATGGGAAAATATACATCTCGTCCCAGAAAATATGTCCGCGGTAAGCTTCGCCATGCAAGCCACGAGCACCAATACTTACATCAGAACCAACAGTAAGTGGCGATGCCGACACAAACATGTGGTAAATATGTAATCGGGCTAACTTTTGCGCCATTCTATCACCAGCAATTTCGATATCGGTTTTTGCCCAAATCTTTGCCCAAGCTTCTGCCGATTCGTTTACCATATTGCTAAAGTGGCTATTTGCTGCCAGCTTTTTGTTGTGATCTATCTTCGATTTATCTAGCGAATTGGTGTAAACAACATTCTTATAAATCACAAATTCCTGGTTCTCACTAACATTTGCTGAAAAGCTTATGTCGATTGCCGATTCCGATTCTTCTACAGTATATTTTGCCTCTGGAATATTAGCATTAACAATTGCCGAAACTTTGATTTTTATATTCGACTGGGTAGTAGATGTTTCGAGGCTTATAATGTTTTCTTTCGACGATACTTTGGCTTTATTAAGATGTTGCTGGTTTAGCTCACGGTATCTTTTTACGCCATCGTTAATAATATTGCCGTCGATTCCCGTTTTGATGGTGATTTTGCCCGAATAATTTACTGGGGTGATGCTATATTCTACTCCAGCCAAATGTTTATCGGCCATGCTAATGCAGCGCACCGATTCTATCATAGTTTGGCGGCCTTTGTGATCTTCGACCAATGCCCAACCCGAGAGAATACCTTTTTTAAAATCGAGAGTGCGCTCTATATCAATAATTTTAGCCGAAGTTTCGTTGAGCCATGGATCGTTATCAACTTTAAAGCTTGTAAAAAGCCAGTTTGGGCAATTAACAAGATCTTCGTTGTAAACGGTTTTTCCACCAACTACAGATGCAAGTTTATTATAAACGCCTGCCATATAAGTTGCTGGATAGTGATATTCCGATGCTTTTTCTTCGCAGAAACAACCTCTCGAAGCAAAAATTCCATTTCCAATAGTCATTAAAGACTCTCGGCTTTTCTCGTTTTCGGGATTAAAGTCGGGATATTTTAAGCACCACGAATCTTCGTATAAACCAATGTCGAACCATGCTGCTAGCGATTCGGCATTAATATCTCCCAAATCCTGCACAACGATATCGGCGCCATTAGCTTTAAGTTCGTGTTGGTTGTCGTGACGAGCAACGCCAATCACCATTCCAAAATTTCCTGCTTTTCCGGCAGCAACACCACTCACTGCATCTTCTACCACAACAGCACGGTGACATTGCACATCGAGAAGTTCGGCAGCTTTGGTAAAAATATCGGGAGCAGGTTTGCCTTTAAGTTTTAATGTTTCGGAAACTATTCCATCAACGCAAACCGGGAAAAGATGATCGAGGCCAGCTTTTTTAAGAATAGGCATGCAGTTCTTGCTTGAAGAAGCAACACCCACCTTAATGTCGTATTGCAAAAGTTCTTTAATGAATTTTACTGTCGACTCAAAAACATGCGCGCCCTGTTCTTTTAGAATGTCATTAAAGATTTTATTCTTACGATTTCCGATTCCGCAAATTGTAAACTGTTCGCCATCGTCGCTAATTTCGCCGTAAGGAAGTTCTATTCCGCGCGATTCGAGAAACGAAGAAACCCCATCGTAGCGAGGCTTACCATCAACAAATGCAAGGTAGTCCTTTTCTTCGTCGAAAGGCACATATTTGGTTTTTTCAATTCCCGAATGATGTTTTAATACACCATCGAAAGTTTGTTTCCATGCCTTGCAGTGCACCGAAGCAGTATCTGTAATCACTCCGTCGAGGTCGAAAATCACAGCATCAAAATTGCTAATCATCTTTTAGGGTCTTTATATTTCGCAGTAAATATAGAAATTTATTGTTAGCTTGTACAAAAATTTTTGGGGAAATTTTTTAAGGTGAATCTATTTAGGACATAAGCATCTTAATTCCAATATATTTATATTGACGTAACCAAACATACTTAGGTGTAAAGGCCCATCAAAGGTAATTATTTCTTTAGTACGCAGCTAACAGAATCTCCGCGCGTTTCAAAGAGCATGGCCGAACGGAAGGAAATTTTCACGAACCTTATGTTTTGTTCGTAAAATTGGCTAGATTTTGATTTTGTCGAAAATCACGGAACTTTTCTTGTCAATAATTACCGATCGTATCCCTTTATAAACAAAATTTTTTGAACGCGAATTAGCGAATTTTAATAGGCGTAAGCAAAAACAAATATAAATATGTTTGCATAGCAATTAGTTTTGTGCGTTTGCCATGAACGTTTATTTCATAGTGCAAGGAAATTTGAAGGATTGATTTGTGGGGGGATAGAGATTTGAATGAATTTTGTAAATTTGCTACCTAAACAAATCACAAATCACAAATCACAATGCAGAATCTAAAAATTGGAATTTGTTATTTGGAATTTTAAAATAGCATTTATGGACAACTCAAATCAAATCACCAGAGCCCAATTTATGGCCTTTTTTCGCGACGAAGACAGCCTAAATACATTAACCCCAGACGACAGAATAGAAATTTTTAGTACGGTACTTTTGGGTAGTGAGGATTTTAACAAAAAACTTTTTGATGAGATTTTTGTGGATTATGAGGTGAGGGGGCTGGAGGTGGTGGAGGGGTAGGAAATAGAAAACCATGTTCTATTGATTATAATTGCTAAAACTCCTCACAATAAAATTTGTATTTTTGTATAAAAACATGATAAATTTTATTTGGGAATGTGGGGAGGATGTTGTAGATTTGGGATTGTTTTATTTTAGACTATGTAAAGACAAATTGGGATATATTCAATTGCTATCTTTACACGTTGCTTACAAAGAAAACAACTTTAAACAACTTTAAAGCACAAACTTCATAATGGGTAAAATAAATAAAGAAAACAACATAATGCAGAATGCCCTTCAATTTAAAGTAAGTTCAGCCTTAAAAAACATTATTGGGAGTGATCTAATAAGTGATGATTTTATTGCAATTTTTGAATTAGTTAAAAATGCTTACGATGCGCATGCAACAATAGTTGAAGTAAGTTTTATCGATGTTTATTCTGATAATTCAAAAATTATTATCAAAGATAACGGGAAAGGAATGAACTACGACGACTTAATTAATAAGTGGCTTTTTGTTGCATATTCTGCTAAAAAAGAAGGTACCGAAGAAGAAAGTTATAGTTATCGAGATAAAATCAAAGTTAAGCGCACATATGCCGGCGCAAAAGGTATTGGAAGGTTTTCATGCGACAGATTAGGACATGAACTATATTTAGAAACCATAAAAGACGAGCCTAATTCAAAGATAGAGACTTTACTTACAGAATGGGATAAATTTGAAGGCGATATTAAAGATGAATTTGTAAATATTAGTGTTCTTCACGAAACAAAATCGACAAGTAATTATAACAATCAGATTGGAACAATTTTAGAAATATCAAATTTAAAAAGTGAATGGAATAGGGATAAAATATTAAAACTCAAAGATGCATTAGCAAAACTAATAAATCCAAATACTCAAAATAAGAATGATGAGTTCACGATTATCATTAACGCGATAGAAGAACTAGAAAATGACAAAGTAGAATCAGATAAACGCAAAATAGTTAATGGAAAAGTTGAAAATTTAATTTTCGAAACCTTAGATTTAAAGACTACAAAGATAGTATCTAAAGTTGGCTCAAAAGACTCTCAAACAATTGAAACAACGCTCTATGAAGGAGGAAAGCTTGTTTATAGTATA
Source organism: Bacteroidales bacterium (assembly GCA_028696755.1). The sequence goes on from JAQVGK010000026.1 coordinate 12,424, forward strand.
ATTGAGCGTAATCCATTATTACATTTATTTAATGTTGAATATGTAATCTATTTTTTAAACCGTTCTGCGAAATATACATTTAGCAGAAGAATGGGCGTTTCTCTAATTGAATATGGTCATGTTTTTATGTATAAAAATGGGCTCCGTGTTTATCCTTATGGGGAAAGAGGAGAGGATCCTTTTAAAATGGACACCAGAAAGGCGCAAGGTTATAATAGATATTTGGGAACTAGAGAGGTAATAGGATTTATTGCAATCGAAGAGCCAAATGATGATTTGAGAGAAACATCAAGTAGAGGCGATGGATTAATAAAAACCAATGCCTATGTTGGACTTGTTGAATGGTTTTATACAACTTTAAAACGGTTAGAAAAATATGGGATTGACATTATTGCTTGGGGGAATGATTTGGCTAATGATGACTTTATTCGATTAGATAGTAATGAAAAGCAGCGTGCTATTAAAGAATTAATAGAAAATCTTACAAAGTCGGAAAATATTGAGTCATACAAAGTCTCTCCTGAAATATTTAAAATATTAGAAGGCAAACAAGAAAAATCCGCTAAAACTACATTAGCTGACATAACTAAGAAACTTGATTCAGGAGAGTTCAATAAAGAAGAAATTTTAAAAAGCATTAAAAGTGTTGAATATAAGATTGATAAACTAAAAGAAATCAAAGATGAGGCGGAAAATGAAGCATTTGAAAAATTAATAGAAAACGAAGAATTATCTGAAGAATTAGATCGAGAAATTGCCAATAATCTTTTTGCACAATCTATTGTAGGAACTGAAACAGAAGAATTAATTAGCCTTCAACATCAAATTGTCCACACTGCAGGTAATGTTTCATTTTTTCTTAATGAGCTAATTAATTCAATAAATAATAATAAACCAAAGAATGAAATTATAGAAAGTATTAATGATATTAGTTTTGAGGTTCAAAGGATTGTTAGTGCCTCTAGATATGTTACTAAAGCTGGATTTAATAAGGATGCTGAGAAAATCACTAGCGATATTGTACAGTTTATTAATGAATATATTGAGAATATCTACATTCCTACAAAATCATTTATTCATCAAGAGAGACCAATTGACATTTCTATAAAGAAACTTCAGTCTTTAAAAAAAGAATTAAAATTTCGCCCTTTTGAATTTACGGTTACCTTGGACAATCTTTTCACCAATTCTCGCAAAGCAAAATCTACAAAAATTGATTTAATTTGGAGTAGGGATAGTAAAAATCTAATTCTCTCTTTCAAGGACAATGGAGTTGGTATCCCAACAGAACTCTCAGATAAAATATTCGATTTTGGTTTTAGCCAAACAAATGGTTCTGGAATTGGATTGTTTACTGTAAAAAAAATACTGAGTAAGTACAACAGCTCTATTGAAGTAAATACTAAGGTAAATCCAGGCGTCGAATTTATTATAAAAATACCATTATGAAATTAAATTACAAAAT
>JAQVGK010000493.1 GCA_028696755.1 Bacteroidales bacterium
AAAGAGAGATTAGGGTTGCGATATTAAGAATACATTTATACTCCTAAAAGTTGCATTTACTAATTGAACTTAAGCATCATCTACATAAACAGTTTGTGTATTATCGATTCGGTAATTTCGATATAATCCGAATTTGAAATAGTGCGATTCCATATTAAGCATGTTACAGCCAAAATACTTTCCATCTGTAATCAAAGTGTCATTTTTCCACACTTCTACAAAACCTTCGTTAGTTTGCGACCAGAGGACATGAAACTTCATTCTCACCCATTCTCCTTTTTGAATTGTTGCGAAAGCAACTGGTTTGTTCATCACAGCAACTGTAATAATTGAGGTATTGTTCCAATTCGGATTAAAACCATGCACAGAGTTATAATTTTCATCATCAACAATATCTTGAAATGCAGGATCGGTAGCAAGAATAAAATCATAATTTAGAGAAACTGGAGGCGATTCACCTTCGCCTGTATAATTTGTCCAATCCTCACCTTTACACAAAACTGGTTGTTGATGCCATTGCCCAAGAATTTGCCAATTGGGTGAGCCATCAGATGCTTTTAGTGGGACATTTGGATAATCATCGGGAATAAAAAAACTCCATTCGTACCAGGTTTCGTCTCCTTCATAGGCGTACTGATCAAAAACTAGTTCCGCCCTACTACCACCGTTCAGATAGCTTTCTGGACTAACAGTAAATTTGCATGATTTCTCTCCCTCTATAAAATAATCAGAGCTAATAACTATATCAGATTCCTGATGACGTTCACCACCTCCTCCTAATATAATCCAGTCTTCGAGTTCTGTTTCAAACCCGAATTCTATGCCTCGCTTTGCTGGTGGGTCAAAATCCTCACATTCATCTTTGCATGAAATGAATGCAGCAATTGCAATTAGATAAAGCGTTGTTGCAAAAAAATATCTCATTGTTTAATTTTTTTGATAAAGATAAAAGATTTTTGAAATTAGACGCTTATATACCATAATCAGGTTGCAAATAAATCAATTCAAAAAAACTAGTTTCGGGGTAATTAAAAGATGTACATAGATTATTTATTTGATTTGTGCTTTTTTAATCCGGGAACAAAATTTCCCAAAACATTTCATATTTTTGCATAAAAACGATAAAACATTATATTATGAAAGCATTTAAGGCATACGATATCAGAGGGGTTTACAATAAAGATTTTAATAAAGATGACGTTTATAAAATAGGATATTTTCTTCCAAGAGTTTTAAAAGCAGATAAGGTTTTGGTGGGTCGTGACGTTCGTGAATCATCGCCCGAAATTCTCGATTATCTGATAAATGGAATTACAGATGCTGGCGCAGATGTACATTATGCAGGGCTGGCTACTACTCCAATGATTTACTATTCCACAGCTAAATTCGGATTTGATGCTTCGGTAATGATTACAGCTTCACATAATCCAGCTGAATACAACGGTTTAAAGGTTTCTGGGACTGCTGCTCGTCCAGTTGGCTACGATACTGGTTTAAACGAAATAGAAAAGTTGATGCAAACCGAAGAGGTTGTGCCAGTTGCTAATAAAGGAAAATTTCACGAAATCAACACTCGCGAAACTTACTTTGAGTTTTTAAAACAATATGTGCCCGATTTAAGCGGATTAAAAATAAGCATGGACATCAGCAACGGAATGGCAGCATTATTCATTAAAGACTTGCTTGGCGACAAAGCAATGTATTTTTATGATGAGCTCGATGGCAGATTTCCAAACCATGAGGCAAATCCACTGGTTGCAAAAAATATTGTTGATTTACAAAAACATGTGCGTGAGAATAAATCTGACATTGGCGTTATTTTCGACGGAGATGCCGACCGTGTAATGTTTGTTGATGAAAATGGAGAATTTATTTCTCCCGACCTCATGATTGCTGTATTGGCTCACTATTTTCTCGAAGAAAAAGGTCTAAAAGGAAAAGTAATTCAAGATATACGAACATCTAAAGCTGTTGGCGAATATATTGCTCAATTTGGCAGTACAATGGAAATGTGGCGTGTGGGTCGTGCTTATGCAGCTACTAAACTTAAAGAAATTGATGGGATTTATGGCGGCGAACTTGCTGGTCATTATTATTTCAGAGATTTTTATTATTCAGACTCAGGAATTCTTGCCAGCTTACTTATTCTTAACGTTATTGCCAAAATGCACAAAAAAGGTATTAAAGTTTCTCAATTGATTGGAAATATTAAAAAGTACGAAAACTCAGGAGAAATAAATTTTAAAATTGAAGATAAAGCTGGAGCAATGGATGCAGTAATTGCATACTTTAAAACATTGGCCGAACCAGATGCTTTTTACGATTTCGACGGATATCGTATTGAATATAAAGATTGGTGGTTAAACATCCGCCCTTCTAACACCGAACCATATCTGAGATTTCTCGCCGAAGCAAGTTCTAAAGAACTTCTTCATCAAATAACCGAAACTGTTATGGGTATTATCGAATCCTTTGATGGTGAAGTTACTGAAGGACATTAGAGTAAGAAGTGCCTAAAGTTCGGAGTGTCTAAAGCGGTGCAGTGAGCGCAGTCGAACTGTGCCTAAAGTTATAAGCGAAGTTTTTATTACAAATATCACTGTTGCCTGATAAAAGTTTTATTCACATCCTTTATGAGTTGAAATATCAAGTCCCGATTGGTGTGGTATTTCTTTTTCGTCGGACAACCATGATAAACAATACTAATCGTCAAGCTTTACATCGCCAGCAGCCCAAAGCACTCTAGGCACTCTAGTGCACTTCCTACTCCTCAAACTCCTCGTTAAATTTCTTTTCAAATTCTTTTTTGTCGGAGTCGATATTCTCGAAATTATCGCATGTGCTTTTGTATTTTGCATAGTCTTTTTCGAGCTCGAGATATTTGAAAATATCCTTTGATTTTAAACTTGGGACACTTTTTAAATAGTTCAAATCATCAATAAAAGAATTCAAACAACGGCAAGCTGCAGGCAAATTATTAAGCTGATTAAAATAAATGTCAATGAGCATAACATGAGCATCGAATCTTAAAGTCAAATACTTTCGCGAGTCAACATAAGATGGAATATTCTAATTTTTCCGCTCTGGGGCGTTCAATTTTTTTGGCTTCTATTAAATAGATTTGGCCATCTTTTTCAAGAATAAAATCAATTTCAACTGCATTTTGGTCACGGAAGAAAAACAGGTTTTTGCC
>JAQVGK010000494.1 GCA_028696755.1 Bacteroidales bacterium
ATTTCACTTTCTCAGCCTTACATTTCCCTTCTTCTTTCTTCGCTACACGCCCACATTTTGCACACTTAAACTTTGGCTTACATGGCTTTTTCTCTTCGTATTTTTCTTCTGATAGTTTACACCTTGTTTTCGACATAGTTTTGATTTTTACTCAAAACAAGATAAGGTGCAAAAGGTTTAAGCACTAATGTGTTAACAGTTTTCAAATCCAATCTTAATCCAACATCATCTTAAAGCTTTTAACTTCGTTATTCGATGCTATTCTTAAAATATAAATTCCTGATGACAATCCATCATAAGCAATTTGTGATTCGCCCTTCAGTTTTCCTGTTTTACAAACAATGCCCGAAGCATTAAAAAGAGTGTAGGAATTATCGTTATTCGAGTTTCCTCTAATTTTGATTTGTTTAGTTTGAGAATTATTGTAAACGCTTATTGGTGCATCTTGTGATGAGACAATTCCAGTATAATCCAATGCAGTTCCATTAAGTATAAAATCAATTACTCCGCCATTTGTAGTTACTGTAAAAACCTGATTGTCGGTAATCCCATCAAGTGGTGTATAAGTAATGTTAAACTCGTAATCAAAGCTGCCGAATAAAGTTGTATCAATATTAAAATCGGTAGAAAACTCTGTGCCATCAAGGCTTGTGATATCAGAGATAGTTAGCAAATCGTTGGCAGCATTTGTTATTTTGAATGTGTGAGTTTCCGAATTCCCAACAACAATATCTTCAAAACTATATTCGTTTACGCAAGCATCTGCAATTGCGGAAACTTCGGTAGTTGTTGGGTACCCAGAACCATTCCATGAATTTATTCCACCAGTCATATTATAAACTCTGTAAAAACCAAGATTTTGCATTATAACTTTTGCCTGTGCGCTTCTTGAGCCCGAAGCACAATGGATTAAATAAACCTTGTTGCGGTCGAATTTTGCAACTTCGGTGCTAAACACTCCCGAGTTAAAATTCAAAAGTACACCCTGATCTAAGTGCATTGTATTGTATTCGCTAGCTGTTCGCACATCTAAAATCACAAACCAGTCTTTGTCAATATAGGCTTCGATAGTATCTTTTGCCTGAGTAGGAGTAATGTCCGAGATTAAATTGCCAATGGGTAGGTCGGAACAATTGTTTTGAGATATTACTATGAATTGAAAACTGAAGATGAATAAAAATGTTAGTATAGCTGTTTTCATGCAGTATGATTTTATTTCACAAATTTACTAAATCTTTTGATAGTATGGTTTTAGCTAGGCTTTTTTTAACTTGATTGTTCGGTTTTAAGTCCAGTTTGGTTTTGGTTGTATACTGAGTTCAAGTGTTGAAAAGAACGCGGATAGTAAATATGCGCCAGCGAACAGAAGCAATCTATTACCCCTATTCAATTACCAACCCCACACCACTCAAGCCCTCTACAAGCATAAACTCGTAGCACACGAATACCGTGTGTTTTTAAACGCGCGATATTAGCAGAAATTTATTTACAAATTATTCGAAATTCCTGCCCTCGTCTCCAAAAAAAAATATTATCTTCGCGATGCGCAAGGAAATACCGATTACAAAAATAATACAGTCCAATCTCGTTTTACTTTATTGGAACTATTTATTTGTTGTATAGGCCTAGTACTTTAAATCCCATTTATGATTTAGTATGAGTAAAGAATTGAAAATATCAAGTGAGCAAATTGAAAATCGAATCTTCACTGTACGTGGAATTCAAGTAATGATTGATTTTCATCTGGCCGAATTGTATCAGGTTGAAACAAAAAGACTGAATGAACAGGTCAAACGTAATATAAATCGTTTTCCAGGACACTTCATGTTTCAATTAAGTGAAAAAGAATGGGATAGTTTGCGGTCGCAAATTGCGACCACAGTTGCAGATGAAATTTTGCGGTCGCAAATTGCGACCGCAAAAAGAAGAACATTGCCGTATGCTTTTACAGAGCATGGGGTAGCAATGCTTTCAGCAGTTCTAAACAGCGATACTGCAATAGCAGCAAGTGTTATGATAATAGATGCTTTTGTTGTTATGCGAAAGCTTGTTTTAAACAATGTGTCAATCTTTCAAAGATTAGAAAAAATAGAACTTGCACAACTTGAAAGTAATAAAAAGTTCGAACAAGTTTTTAAAGCATTAGAGAGTAACAAAGACATTCCTCCGCAAGGAGTTTATTTTGAAGGACAAGTATTTGACGCTTACGAATTAAGTTCAAAGATAATTCGTTCGGCTAAAAAGAGCATTGTACTTATTGATAATTTTATTGATGAAAATGCAATTACTCAATTAGCAAAAAAAGCTAAAGGAATAAAAGTGCTTCTTTTAACAAAAAAGACAAGTAATCAGCTTGTACTTGATGTGAAGAAAGCCAATGAACAATATGGAGATTTTGATGTAAAACAATTCTCTGGTAGCCACGACAGGTTTTTAATTATTGATGAGCCAGACATTTATCATCTAGGAGCATCCTTAAAAGATTTGGGCAAAAAGCTTTTTGCATTTTCTCACATGGATAAAAATTCTGTAGCAAGTATAATTAACGAAATTAAAGGATTAATCTGAATATGGTAGAAAATCCACAATTTTCCGATCTTTCTCTTGATTATTACACAAAAACATATTATCTTCGTGATGCACAAGGTAACATTATGGCAACTTACAATAGGACATACGCAGGAGAGTCTACTCAGGACTTAAGCATGAGCTTTAGCGTGGTTGAGAGGTCGATTTATGGCTCATCGCGAGTTGCAAATTTTGTTGATTCTGTGCAGTTGGCATATCTCGAAGCTGGAGATACCGAATTTTCGTATCCCGCTGATAACGAAATCCTCTCACACACCAACGGCTACAAACACTTCGAACTCACCAATCATTTGGGCAACGTAATGGCTGTTGTTAGCGATATCAGAACTCCTATTACTGAAGGCAGTGGCACACTTACCAGATACACTCCCGAACTCCTTATTGCAAAGGATTATTACCCGTTTGGTATGGAGATGAGTGGACGTTATACAGGTGTAGGAAATGAGGATCCGGATAATAAGTATAGGTTTGGCTTCCAAAACCAAGAAAAGGACGATGAGTGGACAGGACAGACAGGCAGCCATTTGAATTATAAATACAGGATGTATGATGCAAGGATAGGGCGGTTTTTTGCAATTGACCCGCTGGCAAAA
>JAQVGK010000495.1 GCA_028696755.1 Bacteroidales bacterium
CAATACTTGACATATTTTTTACCTTTCGTGTTATATAATATTGTGATTAGGAGCGTCGGGAACCGGAATTATCCGGTCCCGACTGTTCTCAATTTCATTCTTCGGACTTTACCACCCAGTAAAGTTGGTCAATCGGTAGAATTGCAACAATTACGTCGTTTTTTTGCAATTTGATTACTTTATCAAGAATTACAAAATCATCTGCTTCGACTGTACGTAAACCTTTTTCTGCAGAAATATCATACTTCATATTTTTTGCCCTTTCTCTGCCTGCTTAAATTTGTTGACCGACAGCGTCAGTTTCTAACATTTAACAAAAACGAGCCACAAAAGTGACGCGCTCGGGTCGTAACCCCTCGATTTTACTCACCTATGCGCTTAATATTACAAACTGTCTCCTTGTGAACTATTATTCATCTATATTGTAGATGAATTTTTTAGAACATATCAAATTTGACTCACGCTCGTGTACGAATGAGTTATCCACAAGCAAAAACACTACAATGCAGGAGTAAAAAATTTATTGGAATTCTATAATTTACGTTTACCACACAATAAAATTACGACATACACCACCGAACAAAAACCGTTCTACCGGTTGCCTTACGCCTGTTGTAGTTTTTACGCCATCTCGCCAATTAGATTGAGATAAGTTACCCAGCCTAACACAGGGGCAAAGACTACTAACTGTTGCATGAAGTCTATCAAGAACAGCGCTAAGTCCAAATTAAACACTTGCTGAATTTAACAAAACACTGACTGCGTACTTTTAATCCTTTTTTCTGTGATTTCACAATAGTCTTTGTCAATTTCAATTCCAACAAAATTTCTTTTCATCCTTTTGCAAACTACTCCAGTAGTGCCAGATCCAACGAATGGATCCAAAACCCAATCCTTCTCCTTAGAACCAACCGCAATAATTCGATTTAAAAGGCGTTCTGGTTTTTCAGCTGGATGGTTAGTAATATGTCTAGAGGCAGGGATTTCCCAAAGATTTCGCATTTGCTTACCGTGATTTATCTCTTTAGCTTGGTCATAATCAAAATAGTATTTCTTGCTTTTACTTGCCAACCAGATAAGTTCCACTGACGGAGCTAAACGTTTTTTCGATAACAAAGGAGTAGCGTTTGGTTTGTACCAAATAATATCATTAATAATCCAAAATCCAAGCTTTTTAAGAGCCATCCCAACTGATGGGTGGTTATGTAGCGTTCCAGTGACCCAGATTGTCCCACTATCTTTTAATACTCGCTTACATTCAGCAATCCACTGAAGATTGAATTCATGTACATCAGCTATTTTGTCCCATTCCCCCTTGTCACATTTAACCCTTTTCCCAGATTTTACAGTCACCGACTTCTCGTCCGATAAATTATAGGGCGGGTCAGCAAAAATTAAGTCAAAGGCTTGATCATCAAACTTTTTAAGCGCATGAATACAATCATCATTAATTATATTTATTGTTTGTTCCACTAATCTTTCCAATCCTTTCCTCAGAAATTTTTACATAATCTAAATTATTATCGATGCCTATCCAATTTCTACCTAGTTTTTTGGCTACTACTGCAGTTGTACCACTCCCTACAAATGGATCAAGTATTAGATCACCTATATTCGACGAGGCAGGAATAATCCTTCTGAGCAACTCTTCGGGCTTTTGGGTTGGGTGAAGTGCTCTTCCGTTCTCACCTCTAATCCTTTCTCTTCCTTGTACGAGTGGCAATTGCCAAACATCTCTCATCTGTTTTAATGAACCATCTTTTTGTCGCTCAGGATTAAGCTTTCTTAGTTCGTCGTAGTTGAAAATCCATTTTTCTCCTTTAACACCCCAGACAACAAACTCTGCGGAATGAGTAAAAACTCTCCTGGTCATGTTTGGCATGGCATTTGTTTTTTGCCATGTGATAATGTTATTTATCTTAAACTGTAGCTGTTTCATTACAATCATAACCTCAGATACATTGTGGTATGAGCAAGAAACATACAAAGAGCCGCCGTTTTTTAACGCTTTATGGCAGCCGCCGATCCACTTTCTGGTAAATTTCAAATATTCAGGCGCTGTCATTTTGTCCCATTTCTCATTTACCATATACCAATTACCCCCTGTTTTATTATTGGTCCACTTCAGTCCATTACCTGATAAGTTATATGGAGGATCTGCAAAAATTAAATCGACCGTTTCTTCTTCAATCGAATCATGCAAAATTTCAATACAATCACCGTGATAAAGGTGGTTAATTTTTATGTTGTTATTTTTTTTACCCATCCTGCGATCTGCTCCTCCATAGATTCTAACCATTCTATTGAATTGTCGCTTTTCTCTGATATTGAAAAAATTGACTCAAAAAGATTCTTGTAATCAAAGCAATTTGTTTTTTTGCCCAACACAAGCGCTCTATCAACACCCTGTAATATTTTCATATACTGGTTGATAGTTATAGGTATAATTTTTTGTGTTCGACCCTCATAGCCATATTTAATCGAGTTCCAAAATGTATTTAATGTGTCTTTATGTATGTATGGTGCAATAAAAATACAATAATTATCATCGCTTTTGCTACTGTCTTCATAATCGCGAAGATGCCTCATTACCGGTTGACATTCTGCAAACCACTGGTCTCTTCCCATCATCAGAGTTACCTCGGCAATCATTCCAAAATTAGAATAGTCGCATTTAATATCAGCTTTATTGCTAGCAAACCCAGTTGGCAACCCATCATCACCTAACTTATAACTAGGGGTAATGTTTGCTGCATCATTTAAAACCATCAAACTGAGAGATACAAACCATTCTAGATCAAGAGATGGGCGGGTCGTAAGAATTTTCTCTCCACTCAACGCATACCCAATTCCTTCAATCGACTCGGATAATTTTTCTCGATTATAACTATAACCCCGAAGTTTTAAGATCATCAAATCGTTTTTGAGTTCTCTAAGTTTTTTTACTCGTTGTCCAATAGGTAGTTCATCCAATTTATCGAGCTGAGTTTCGTATTTATTGGCGAGATTTAGTTCTTGAGACAATTTTGTACATTCGTTTTTTATCTTCTGCGCGATTGAAAGTAGATCGGTTTCGGTTTCCCAAGGTAGAATGGGTAAAGATAAATCATTCAAATACTTCAAGTATTGATTGAAATCAAATTCGCCAGATGATGAGCCACTAT
>JAQVGK010000496.1 GCA_028696755.1 Bacteroidales bacterium
ATAGTCGAAAATAGATTGCATTATTATTGATTCTCTTTCACGTACACGATTTGCCATTTTTGCTATCAGCACATTGTCGTTAACTGCTATGGCAGCATCACGGGTAAAAAAGAAGTTATGCAATGGTTTTAGCATGTATCTTCGCTTGCTAATAAAGTCGGTAAGGTTATCTTTTTTTAACAATACACCTTCTATTAATTGACGTGCAAGTTCTTCGTTGTCAAGATTGTCGATAACATCGCGGTAGTTTTCAACACCCTCGTTTAAACAAACTTTCTCGATAAGGTTTTCGCGAACACGGCTATTTGTTAAAATGTTTTCGAGTAAAGTTCTAACCTGATAAGTATTTGTTATCTTTCCTAGTAATCCTGATAGTTGACTATATTCTTGTTGAGCAACATGTAGATTTAAAATGTCGCTGTAAAGCGCTCTCTCGGCATTCTCAGGTGTCATATTCTGAACTTCGGCGCCGGGAGTATGTAATATCACTCCCTTTAATTTACCAATTTCCGAATTCAGATTTATTTTCAGTGCATTTGATGTCATAATTTTTTTTTCAGGCTGCAAAAGTACTATTTTTAAGCGAACTGAAAAATCTATGATGTAAAGCTTGTGTTAAATCAATACTAATGAATTCAAAGACATAAGTTTTAAATCCTAATAAACACTAATTCCCAAAACCAAATTTCATTGACCTTTATTATTTTCGCAGTCGGTATTAATACAGCAGTCCAAAAAGCCAAAGAGGAATTCTATTTCCAGTTCCATATTTAATGTCGAGTGCCAGATAAGCATTTGGGACTCCTTTAATTTGATCAAAGGTTTTTGAGGCTCCTCCAATTTCGAAAACGAAACTGTCATTAACCAAAAAATCTCCAAATTTGGCTGATGTGATTTTGTGTACAGCACTAAGCTGATTAACAAAAAATGTTTCACGCACATTGCCGATATTTGGCTTTTGATTTGAAAAAAGATTGATAAAATTTGGGTTTTGTAAAAATATTTTTTCTGGTTTTTGTAAGTAACTGTCGCTATTTGCTGACGATTTTAAAAGAAATAGAATTTGCGCACTTCCCAGATAGTCGAGAAGCCTCAATACTGTATTTCGTGGAGTTTCTAAATTTTGTGATAACTTATTTATGTTTGGAGCAAAGGGTACAGATTGACTGAGGACATAAAGAAGCTTTTTCATTGTTCTTGTCGTAGAATATTGCAATTCCTCAAAAGGAGTAATGTCGGTGTCTATTACAAGATTGATAGTTTCTTGAAGTTTTTGAAAGTAGCTTTTTGTCCCTTGTAAAGAAAATGGGAAATAACCATAAGTTAAATAATTTTTAAATTCTCGTTCATAATTAAAAACATCGAGTAAGTCGGGAGCAATTTCATTATGTTTGTCAATTATCTCTTGTAGTTGAAGAGTCGGTTGCTCGATATTTTTATAAAAACTAAGATATTCCCTGAACGAGAATCCATGTAAATGATATTTTACAGCTCGTCTCGATAAGTCGGCGTTTCCTTTTGATATTTCGAGTATGGATGATCCAGTTGCGATTATTTGAATGTCGTTGTAATCGTCGTATAGTTGCTTTAAATCTTTTGACCACCACATATAACGATGAACTTCATCGAATAAGAAAAGCCTGTATCCTTTGGCGTAAAGTTGCTGAACAGTTTCTACTAACCTGTGGGTCTCAAAAAAGAAGTCATCCAAGCTTAGATATATTCCATTTTGATAGCTTTGCGAAAGATACTGCAACATTAATGTTGTCTTTCCTGTTCCGCGATACCCCAAAATCATTACTAATTTTTGCGTCCAATCAATCTGATCATAAAGATACCTTCTTTTATTAGCGCTAACATTTTTTGATTTCTGTATTGATTTTTGAATTAAGTTTTCCATGATATTGTTATTTATAAGAAGCAAAATGATAAAATAGTTTTTATAAAAAGCAAATATACGAAATAGTATTTATAAAAATCAAATTTATTTTTTGATTTCTGTTTAACTCGATTGATATCGTTGACGAAATCACCGATATGTATTTTCCGCTGGCGCGGATTTAACTTCGTTGAGCTCGCCCTCTGGGCTTCGGTTAGCTCCGCTGTGCTCACCGCCAGTTGACGGTTCGGTTGTAATCCGTGCCTTTGATAATACAGGCACTCGGATTGAAAATCCGAGCGAGGCGAACTGAAAAATCTATGATGTAAAGCTTGTGTTAAATTACAACGGCGAATTACAAAGTAATCAGCGAAGCTAACCCCTCAACTTAGTTAAATACTGAGCAAACACAACCGAGCTCGCCCTGCGGACTTCGGTTGAAATCCGATTGTCCCAACTATTCCTTCTCAAAACTCAAACTATAAGTTTTACTCTCCGAATTTATTTTCAAAACATACATCCCACCTGCAAAATCTTTAACATTTATCACTGTCAAATTATTTGATAGTTGCAGTATTTCTACAAGCTGGCCAGCAGAATTATATATCTCACAGTTAACTGGGAAAACAGTATCAGCAATATCCAAATACAAATTATCTACAGCCGGATTTGGATATACATTTACAGAATTAACTTCTTCACCTGCAATCCCACTCCCACAATTATCATTAACCCAAACCTCTTTAGTAATTGTCTTACTCTCGCCATAAGCATCGGTAACAGTAATGGTTATTTCTTGACTGCCGGAAGTATGCGGTGTATAAAACTCAACAGGTTTTGCAATACACTGACCCCATTCGTGGTTGCTGAGCGTGGCTTCGGTAATTTGCTGGGTGTAAATAATATTGCCTCCACAATCAATCTCGGCCTCTGATAGTCCAATTTCTACCGGAACAAATAATGGCGGGTAATAAATGCTATCTATTACCTGACCAATACTCGTTTCAATTGTATATGGAGCTGATTTTCCTGCAATATAGGCATAAACTGTAATTGTGTCGCTGCAGTTTACAGTTTCGGGCAAAATAACATCAATATTTAGCTCAGGTGGTGCTGTGTAACATAAACCATCTATACCAAGGCTATCGGTTTTTACAAGCCAGGCTTGTTGTGAAGGGAAGTAACCGTGCGTGTCGTAGTCATTACCGTAACCAGCAAGTATAAATCCATTGTCTGATGTGGGTTGGAAGCTAACAAAATACTGATTATTGGTTAAATAATCTA
>JAQVGK010000497.1 GCA_028696755.1 Bacteroidales bacterium
AATCAAACAATACTCGTTAACAGTACTCTTAACATAATTGTATTCATAAATAAGCCTGTGCTTTAGATTAATATAATCATCAGGATGTGCAACATATAAAGCAAAATCTACATCTTTTGTTGTTTCCGGCTTTTCGTTGCCTGCAGCAAACCAAATATTTCTGGCTGTTGCTCCTAAAACAAAATACTCGATTTGCAATTCTTTACAAACAGAAACTACATTTGTAAGAATTGATTTTAAGCTTTCATCTTTTAGCGCATCATAAGTTATTCTCAACATAATCTTTGTAAATAAGGTTTGCGGTTTCTAAGAGTCTTTGATCATTATCGGTTGTCAAATCGGCAAATACCAGCATAGGATTAACAGTATTGGTTCTAATATCTTCTGTCCAAAACTTCTCAACAACAGTAATATTTCCTTTATTATCAGGCAAAAGACGAAGCTCTTTCATAAGTTCCTGAAAATCTAGTCCTGTGTATATTATCCCAGAGTTTGCATTTAGGTATTTCGTTAAAATTTCTGCTGCATAAGCCCCGCCCCAATAAGTAATTTCGGGCAGTACAATAGTTTTAAAATCTGTTTCCGTATCCAAAAACCTATAGCTTTTTTGCTTTAGTTTTTGTTTCAGATTTTTGCTATAGTTTACAGACCAATCTTCAAACAATCGCTTTTTATCAACAAACTTATAGTTTTTATTATCGGCTTTAACAATATACTTTTCTTTTAGTAATTCTTTTATCACTTTACTGATAGTGTCAATTGCAACATTAGTTCGCTCTGCAATCTGGCGATAAGGCAAATTTACACATTCAGGTTCAATCAGAAATTGGAATATAACTTTTAAACCAGCTGTTTTAAAAGCTCTGTTTACAGTTTTATTGTCCGCTCTGTTTGTTTTATTTACCTCAACAAACACAAACAAGTCTTTAGCTTTTATAAAGACATTGCCGATAGTATCAATATAATTGATATTGTTTTCTTTAAGGGTTTTCTTTGCTGGAGCCGATATATAATCAGAAACTAACACTGAATTTTCAAAGTTTACTAAACTTTCTTTAAGCATCAATATTTGTGTAGGAACAAATTTGGATTTAATTACAACTTTAAAATCGACAACAGAGTTTACAGTTTTTATTTCCAGATAATTGTCCTCGCTTTGCTTCTCACAGCTTTTTTTTCCTTTAATGATTTTGCACTCCAAGCCAGCTAAATCAATAAGTTTTTGCACAGCATTATTTAGAATTTCATTTACCATGATTTACAATAATTTGCATTTTGTACGCAAATATACAATGTATGTTCCGAACATACAAATTTATTTTGCGTACAAAGGAGATTTTTTTGAGGGCGGATTTTTTGGAGAAAATGGGGTATTACAATCAACTATTGACTATTTTTCTTACCTTGTCTATATTCAAGGCCCCTGCCCAAAGATATTTTTCTCCAACATATAGCTAATATCCTAAGAAGTATTCTGTTCTAAACTTGTTTGTTTGCAAAATCCTCCGTAATTTAATAGTATAATTTAAATTTATAATAATGGATAATTACTTTTTAGAAAAACCACACCTAAAAGCAAGTTTTAACGGACTTGATTACAAATTTAGCCAAAATGATAATTTGGGTTACATAGTAGTAGTAAGTAATGTGATTAAAGAATTTTGCGAGTTTGAAATAAAACTTATGCCAGATGGTAAAGATGAAACTATACTGCCATATTTTAAAATCACACCTCAAAAAACTGAAATACCACAAAGCGTTTACGATTCGAAGGATGAAATCTGCGAGTATCTGAAAAAGGAGAATTTTTAGATAGGGACTTTTTGGAGGGGTGAGTATCGTTGCGAACAGGCAAAAATAATTTGAGTACGGATGGGTTTTTTAAGGAAAAAATGGAAGGAGAATGCATGGTGGAGTCATTCAGACCCCCACCCCACCCAATATCACAGTAATATTATCATGTCCGCCAGCTTGGTTTGCAGAATCAATCAATGTGTCGCAAATTTGACTAAGAGAATCTTTATCGTAAAAGCAATTTTCAATTTCGGAATCTTGTAACATCCCGTTAAGTCCATCGCTACACAAAAGCAAAATATCAGCGTTGGTGTGCTCAAAACTTAGTACTGATGGCATTGGAATATTCTTGGGATCGCCCATGAATTTGGTAATGATGTTGCTATCGGGATGATAAAAAGATTGCTCGTAACTTAGTTTACCAGCATCAACAAGCTCCTGAACATAACTATGATCTTTTGTCAAGGCTTGCAATTTTCCGTTACGGAACAAATACGCACGGCTATCGCCAATCCAAAAAACATAAGTTCGTTTCTTAAAAATTATTGAAACAACCAAAGTTGTTCCCATCTTGCCTGCATTATTGGTTTTGCTGGCAAACTCCAATATTTCTTCATTTGCTTTTTCAAAAATCTGGGAGATAGTTTCGGAAAGAGATGCTTCATCATCAATTAAAATTGTAGGATTTGTGAAAACATAGTTTTTTACAGTCTCAACAGCAATACGTGAGGCTTCTTCGCCCATTTCCATTCCTCCCATACCATCAGCAACTACCAAAACTGCTGGAATGTCAGAATATTGCCAATCTGCAGATTCGTAGAAACGCCATTCTTTTGCTGCAAGATTTGTCGAAAATCCGTGATAATCTTCGTTATTGCCACGAACCATTCCAACACTGGTTTTAGCAATTACAGCAAGCTTTGAAGCAATGGTAGCAGAAATCATAAATTTTATTTATTAAACGATTGCAATTTAATAAAATAAAAATTGACTCCACTATAAAACCAGACTAAAATTAAATAAATTCAGAAAATTAAAAGACGAAAAACAGATAAATAAAAATGAGCAGAAATTAATCCTGCTCATTTCTCTAAAGTTTCTACTTCAACTTAAACATTATAGGCATTACCATGCTAACTGCAACCGGCTTTCCCTGATTTTTGCCTGGAGTCCATTTTCCCATTGCAGAAACTACCCTAACTGCTTCGGCATCAAGTAAAGGATTAACAGGTTCTACAACTTTAACATCTGAAAGTGAACCATCCTTGTTTACGATGTAGGTAACAAAAACTTTACCTTCGATTCCTTTTTCTTTTGCTGCCTGTGGATACTTTACTTCAGAAATAATGTAATTAACAAGATCTTCCT
>JAQVGK010000027.1 GCA_028696755.1 Bacteroidales bacterium
TCTATGCAAGAATCGAAAGTTTTGTTTCCACTGCTCGTAAAAACAATAAAAACATTTTCGAAGAATTAAAGGGCACTTTCGATGGTCAAAATTTTTTAACTTTGCAGGGCAGCTAAATAATTACGATGATTTAAAATTTTCCGAATTGTTAAATTTTAAAAAATTGTCTGTCCTTGTCTTCACTCTTTTTGTATCTTTGTGCTTTATCAAAAAACAAGTGAAGAAAAAATTTGTCATAAATCTAATTTTCCTACTTTTCCTGAATATACTGGTTAAACCATTCTGGATTTTTGGGGTGGAAAGATCGGTGCAGAATATTGTGGGGGCGTCGGAATTTGGATTTTATTTTTCGCTTTTTAACTTTTCTTTGCTTCTTAATATTGTTCTTGACCTTGGAATAATAAATTTTAACAATAGAAATATTTCCCAAAACCCTCAGTTGCTAGGGAAACATCTGTCAAATATAGTGTCCCTAAAATTCATTCTTGCCATTGTGTATGCCGTGCTTACAATCTCGGCGGCTCTTATTATCGGGTACGATATGAGGCAATTAAGCATTTTGGGAATTCTCATCTTTAACCAATTCTTGTCTTCACTGATTCTTTATCTAAGATCAAATATTAGTGGCTTGCAATTGTTTAAAACCGATAGCATCTTATCGGTGCTCGACAGATTTATTATGATTGCAATTTGTAGTATTCTGGTATGGGGAAATGTTGCAGGGGTTAAACTAAGTATCGAATGGTTTGTACTCTCTCAAACTGTTGCTTATCTGATTACTGCTATTATTGCGTTTGTTCTTGTCCTTTATAAAGCTGGCAGATTTAGATTTAACTTCGATTTTAGATTCTTTCGGGTTTTCCTTCGCAAAAGTTATCCGTATGCTCTCTTGATATTGCTAATGGCATTTTATAACAGAATTGACTCTGTAATGCTCGAAAGATTACTCCCCGATGGTAAAGAACAAGCCGGAATTTATGCTCAGGCTTATAGAATACTCGAAGCGGCATCAATGTTCCCTTATCTATTTTCTATTATCTTGCTTCCAATGTTTGCCAGAATGATTAAGAAAAAGGAAAAAGTTGATGAACTTGTTAAGCTAGCATTTTCGTTGATTATTGTCCCTGCTGTGTTTCTAGTTTCAGTATGCCATTTTTACAGCGAAGAAATAATGGATTTGATGTATTGGGAACATGTTGACTCCAGTGCTCTTACTCTTAGTTTTTTAATGACTGGATTTGTTGGTATTAGTACAACATACATTTTTGGTACATTATTAACAGCAAATGGCAGTCTTAAGCAGTTAAACCTAATGGCTCTTGCTGGAATGGTATTAAATATCGGATTAAACTTCATTCTTATTCCTCATTATCAGGTAATCGGATCTGCTTTTGCCGGAATGGTTACACAGATATTTACTGCTTTTGCTCAAATGCTTATTGCCAATCGAATTTTTAAGTTTAGGATTAATTATAAACTTATCTTCTCTTTGTTGGTTTTCATTTCTATTACAATCTTTTCAGCGTATTTCCTCTCGACACAAAACTTAAACTGGGTTGTTACTATTGTTATTGTTGGACTTATTGCCGTATTTGCCTCATTTATTACAGGTTTGTTTAAACTAAGAGAAGCATTTACCATTATTAAACAGCGCAATGTAGAATAATTTGCTCTGCTGAAAAAAAAATCAATATCTTTGCAATTGTCATATTTTTAAAAATGAAGCAAATTCAGACCGATATTTCTGTTGTTATTCCGGTTTTTAACGAGGAAAATAATATTGAATTGTTATATTCGAGAATAATTGAGGTCTGTAAAAAAATCAATCTTTCCTATGAGTTGATTTTTGTGAATGATGGTAGCTTTGATAATTCTCTCGAGTTGATAAAACATATTTCTGACACTGATAAAAATGTAAAATTTATTGATTTTAGCAGAAATTTCGGACATCAGATTGCTATTACAGCAGGAATGGATAAAGCTACTGGTAAGTATATTGTTTTTATCGATGCCGATTTGCAGGATCCACCCGAATTAATCGAAAAACTTTATCTGAAAACACAAGAAGGTTTTGATGTCGTTTATACAATCAGAAAAAGCCGAAAAGGAGAATCTGTTTTTAAAAAAGCTACTGCAAAAGCGTATTATCGTATTCTCAGATCTATTACCAAGTGCAATATTCCTGTTGATGCTGGCGATTTTAGAATAATTTCGGCTAAAGTTGCAAATATCCTCAAAAAAATGCCCGAACAGCAAAAGTTTATTCGAGGACAAATTGCATGGGTAGGATTTAAACAGGCATTTATAGAATACGACAGGGAACCACGCAAAGGTGGAAAATCAGGATATCCTATCTCTAAAATGACAAGATTTGCTGTTGATGGAATTACATCATTTTCTGATTTTCCATTGAAATTTGCTACTTATCTTGGATTTTTTGTTAGCATTATTGCTTTTGTGCTTATGATGTGGGCGCTGTATCAAAGACTTATAGTGAAAGAATATGTGCAGGGGTGGACATCTTTGATTTTAAGCGTTCTTTTTATCGGTGGAATACAATTGATAAGTATTGGTGTAATTGGTGAGTATATCGGTAGGATTGGAAGCAATGTGAGAAATCGACCGCTATATATTATTAACGATAGTAATTTTGATGATGAATAAAAAGACTAAGCGGTATTTGTTGTTAATAGTGTTTTTTATTTTGTTGCTTGTTTCTGCATTTATTTATTTATTAGGAAAAAAATTGGATAAGCCTCCATTGATTCATAGCGAAACAAAGATCGAATCTAAAAATGTATATAGCTATCTAATTGATTTTGAAAGCTTGGATTATATATCCAATCAGAATAATATCTCAAAGGAAAAAGCTTTGTCTGGAGCCAAAAGTGGTTATGTAAAGGGATACAACCAGTATAGTCCTGCTGTTTTAATCCCGATCCCTTCGAATGATAGCTCAGAACTCGATGATTTAAATGTTAAGTTCTGGCTTAACCCATCAACAGAAAAAATAAATGCTGTGCTCGTGTATTCAATTCTTGATCAAAATAATAATCAGGTTTTGTGGGAAGGGTTTCCTATCGCAGGCGATAATTTTGCTGCTGGAAATTGGTACACTTTTAATAAAAAATTTGCATTGCCGGACAAGTTTGTTAACTCATCCTTCTCAGTTAAAATTTATTTGTGGAATAAAGATGAAAGTGGGGCAGTTGTTTTTATTGATGATATTTATGTGGGATTTAAAGAATCAATTGAAACAGAAAACCCCAGAACCAGACTTATTGATTTCGAAAATAGCTCAGATAAAAAATTATCATCAAAATACGCAAAGTCTGGTTTCTACAGTACATACGTTAAAGGAATCGACGATTTTTCGGCGACTATTACAATTCCTTTACAAGAACTAAATACTACTAATTTACATGATATTTCATTCAGCTTCAATTATTTAAGCGAATCACAGAATTTAAATGCTGTTTTTGTAGTCTCAGTTTGTGATAAAGATCATAAGGATGTTCTGTGGCACGGTGTTGATTTAAGTAACGCAATCTTCACTCCTAAGAAATGGGAAACTGCAAATGGAAATGTTATAGTTTCCGAAGAAGCTCTTTCAAAAGGAGATTATATTAAAATATATATATGGAACCGAAATGATAATCAGGTATATATTGATGACATCTATTTAGTCATGAAAGAGAAAAATATGTCGTCTGACTCTGTCCAAACAGCATATAATATGATTAAAAATCCTGTTTTTCAGACCAAGTCAAATCAACCTCCATACGATTTTGTCCATCTGATTAAAGAGGAAATTAATTCACCCAAAGATTTTTCAATCAATAATATTTTTACTAAAAACCCAAAGGTTCTAGTCGGAAGGTTTTCGGGCAGTTCAACTCAGCAGCAATTGCTCACTGTTAAAAGCGATGCTTCGTATTTACTGAGTTTTGACAAACTAAATCTTAAAGCAGATAAGGTAAACTTTAAGCCTGAATTAGCACAAAATTCGTTGTTGTTTGCTGATGGATCTAAGGTATACTCTTTTGACCCTGCAACAAAAGTCATTAGAATCTACTCACTCGATAATGCCGGATTGTTTGTGTCCAATTTCGAAGTTGTATCACCAGACCTTCATAGCGTCGAAAATATCATAAATGCAGATCGAGATGATTTTTCAGTAATAGAAGACAATGGTAATATTATTACATATACTCTCTCTGGTGGAAAGTACTCTAAGGTTGGCATCTCAAAACCAATATCACCCGAGAATAATAATCTAAAAACATTTGTCGCACCTTTCTTTAGCAAAAATCAAAGGATGTTGCTATGCATATATCTCGAAAATGCAAACTGTAAATATGTTTTTCTGGAATATAATGCGAAATTAAAAACATGGAATCTCTCAGCTAAACATAGTAATAAATCGCTCCAGTCTGTAGATAAACTTGATTTTATGTCGGATTACTTTGTCGTTGATTATAACAACGATGGTGTTGCTGAGTTACTGCAGTTCTCTAGAAATTTAAGATTTAGCCTTAAACTTATTTCTTTTGATAAGATGACTTACAAAATTATGTACAATGTCGATTTTGTAGGTTTTAGTGAAAAACAAAATCCAAAGTATTATGAAGTAACTCGTATTGTTTGTGCAAATCTTGTTGGAGACTATTGTAGCGAAGTGGTTATTTTTCAAGATAATATTAATAAGGTTGACTGGTTAACTCAGAAAACCGAAATATATTCGTTTGGTAATTAATATCCTAATTCAATGAAATACTCAAATATCATTTTTATAGTTTTAACGGTAATAATTCTTGCTTCTTGTAATAGTGGAGAAAAAGAAAAAATTTCTGTTAAAGATTTTAGTCTTGTTGAGCTAAACCTGCTAACAAATTATCCCGAAAAGGTAATTTATATGGATTATGCCGATGCAATGAATGGTTTTGAGGTGCCATCTGCGTCACAAACAAGTAATGGAATGTTTGAATTCGATTTCACAGTTAAAAATGAGTCAAAATCAGACAAAACACTTTACTACAAGATTTATTATCAGAACGAATCATATAAATTTCCAGAGTCGGATTCAAAATCTTCCTCTGTACAGCATGAGTTTGCACACGAAAATTTTTACGGATCTTGGGAAGATACCGATATTGGATTCAAACAAATTGGAACTATTAAGGTGGGTGAAGAAGTAAAACTAAACGATAGTTTTAGAATTTTGGGAAATCCGAGAAATGAAGATATGTACTTTTTTCAAGGTGTAAATGACAGGTGGAAACGAAATCCCAGAGTTGGTGATTATAGTTTTTTAATTGTTGTAGTTGACGATGCTACTCTAAAAAAAATACCCGATTATGTACAAAATATTAAGATGAAAAATGGAGATAAATTTATTAATCCATACTTCTACTTTTTATATGGTGATGGTAGTAAACTAGATAATTGCTTAGTTTCAAAGAACGATAATGCGATCAGACTTAAAGCTTCGCCCGATTTAGGAAATGGTGTTTATATTGACGAGGGAAAACTTAAAAACAAAGCTAATCAAGATTATGATAAATTTTATGATTGCGGTTGCGGAACTGACGATAATCTGTTTCAGAATGCAACCATCGAACAATTTATTCATTATATCGACGAGTCATCCAAGTTTAATAATGTTCCTGTAATCGCAGATTTCTTCGACGGAAGCTTTACTCAGGAAGAATATAACTGGCTTAGAGCTTTTTATCCAATGTCGGAACGAATTACTGTGCTCCCTCAAACTGCACATTATCCTTGCGAAACTATCAAAAGCGATTCGGTAGAAGATAAAATTATTATCCGTAATCCTAAAACCGAATACGGTAAATGGCAAAAACAAAACGTAGGTATGATTACCCGACACGGTTTTACTTATGGTAAGTTTACTGTAAAGGTTAAACTTACCGAACTTCTTAATAAAGATCAGGTTTGGAACGGAATCACTAATGCTATCTGGCTTATCTACCAAGGTGGACGCGGTCAGAACGAAACCGGATGGAATTTGCGCCGACCTTGTCGCGAAAAAGGCTATATGGCAACTTATTGGGGCGGACGAAACGATGATAGGGTTGAAAGAGTTGCTTATTCCGAAATAGATTTCGAAATTCTTAAAACTGTTCCATATTGCCCGTCCGAGAAATTCCCTCCAGTTTATAATAATTACGAAGCCAAAACCAATAAAGTTAAAGCATGGAATGTTGACATGCCAGGTGATGTTAAACGTGACGAAGGAAAAATTGCTGTATGTTGCACTAATTGGGACATGGCTTGCTGGGAGCCTAAAAATTTCTCGGCTGGTTGTCATACTGTTGACCATAATGGAAAAACATATTATGCTCATCGCTGGGAGGATTGTTATAGAGCTGTTACAACAAAATATATGGTCCCCGACGATGAACTTTTTGCAGGAGATTACTATTATTTTCAGATCGATTGGCAGCCCGATAAAATAATTTGGAGAATTGGTCCTGAGAAAAATAAGTTATACGAAGTTGGCTATATTGATAACACCATCTCTATGATTCCCGATAATCAAATGCTTCTAATTATTACGCAGGAGTTCCATAATACCGATTGGTGGCCGGGTTCACCTTATGAGCAGGCAAATATCCCTTTTCCGGGAGAAGATTATGTTGGTGAAATTTACGAAATCACTATCGAATAGCTTATGGTTTTTAGTAGCACTATATTTTTACTTTACTTTTTGCCTTTCTTTTTGCTGATTTATTATCTGGCAGATGTGAGATTTAAGAACTATGTTGCTCTTGCATTTAGTATCTTTTTCTATGCTTGGGGTGCTCCCGATTTTATTTTTATTGTTCTCGGTTCTGTTGTAATTGATTTTTATATTGTGCAAAAGATGTACAATGCCATTGGCAATAAGAAGAAATTATGGCTAGCTGCATCTGTTGTGTTAAACCTTGGTTTATTGGCCTATTTTAAATATGCGAATTTTTTTGTCGATAATTTCAATTCATTACTAAATGTATTTGGTTCTGGAAATATTCACTTGGCAAAAATAATTATGCCAATAGGAATCTCTTTTTTCTCGTTTCAAAAATTTACTTATGGTATTGATGTGTTTCGAGGGAAGCATAAACCACTTAAAAAGGTGAGCGACTTGGCTTTGTATATTCTGCTTTTTCCGCAGTTAATAGCTGGACCTATTGTTAGATATGGCGAAATTGCTGATAGTTTGAACGATAGGACTAATAATGAAAATTTCGAAAATCGTCTTACTGGATTGTACCGATTTATTTTAGGTTTGTCGAAGAAAGTCCTTATTGCTAATGTAATGGGCGCAGAGGCCGATAAGATTTTTGCTATGCAAACCGGAGACTTAAACTCATCAATTGCCTGGATTGGAATTCTTGCATATACTTTCCAAATTTATTTCGATTTCTCTGGATATTCCGATATGGCTATTGGATTGGGTAAAATGATTGGTTTTAAATTTCCCGAAAATTTCGATAATCCTTATGTGTCAAAATCAATATCCGAGTTTTGGCGTCGCTGGCACATGACTCTAGGTCGCTGGATGAAAGATTATTTGTATATCCCATTAGGTGGGAATAAAGTGAATTCTAAGTTTAGACTTTATTTTAATCTGTGGTTCGTCTTCCTAATTTCTGGCTTATGGCATGGCGCTGCATGGACTTTCATTGCCTGGGGTGCTTTTCATGGAATTTTTCTTATTCTCGACAGGCTGTTCCTATTAAAAGTGCTTGATAAAGTTGGAAAAATCCCAGCTACTTTGTTTACTTTTATCGTTACAATGATGGGTTGGGTAATATTTAGATCTACATCCATGACTCAGGCTTTTGATTTTGTAGCTCAGCTCTTTGCTTTTAATTTTGGTAAAACTGGTTATCTGGGAACAGAATTTATTGTGATTTTGATTATCGCAATTGTTTTTAGCTTTATTACGGCATTCAAATTTGGAAAGAAAATCGAAGAAAAAATCTTCTATTCTCAATATACTGATGCAAGATATATCGTAATGGCAGTCTGCTGCCTACTTCTTTTAATTATATCGGTCGCCAATATTTCTGCTTCTGGGTTTAATCCATTTATTTATTTCAGGTTCTAATTGTTCGATAAATTTTCATTATTTTTACATTGTAATTTTTTTGATAATGAAAGATAATTCAGAAATTAAAATACTGCTCGTTGACGACGATCCTGATATAAGAGAATTTATGTCGTATAATCTTAAAAAGGAAAATTACGTTGTAGAAACAGCTAAAAATGGAGAAATAGCAATTGAGAAAGCTAATAAGTTTAAGCCTAACCTGATTATTCTCGATGTTATGATGCCTGGAATGGATGGTATTCAGGTTTGCGAAAGTTTAAGAAGCAACGAAAAAACCAAGGATATTTTAATTTGTTTTCTTACAGCCAGAGGTGAAGATTATTCGCAAATCGCTGGTTTTGAAGCAGGTGCCGACGATTATGTTGCAAAACCTGTGAAGCCAGCTGTTTTTTTGAAGAAAATTGAAGCAATGCTAAGGCGACTCGAATCTGTTGCTACGCCTAAACAAAACAGAGAATTTATTTTTGATGAACTAAGAGTTGACTTCGAATCGCATGATGTTTTTATCAATAATAATAAATTGGTTTTTGCGAAGAAAGAATTCCTATTGCTAAAACTTCTTGTTTCGTCGCCAGGAAAAGTTTTCACAAGAGATGAAATCTACGAAGGTGTTTGGGGTAACGAGGTTGTGGTCGGCGATAGAACCATCGACGTTCATATCCGTAAGTTGCGCGAGAAGCTTGGCGATAAATTTATTACGACCTTAAAAGGAATAGGATATAAATTTAACGCATGATTTTATGAAGAATCTTAGTGCTAATGTCCTTGCTTTTATTTATACAATTCTTCTCACAGCATTCGTTTTACTTAGTATCGGAATATCGGATCTGGTTTTTAAGCTAAATGTTGATTGGGGATTAACCATTGCCATAGCAATACTATGTAATACTCTTTCGTGGCTGCTGTTGCGTTATATTCTGTTTAAATTCCTTTACAATCGAATAAAGCTGATTTATAAAACAATAAACAAACGAAAATTTGGCAAATCGGGGCTTGCTCAAAAGTTTAACTATTCGGCCGATATGGTTAGCCGTGTACAAGAAGATGTCGATAAATGGGCAAATGAACAAGAAGCTCAAATGGAGAAAATTATTGAAATGAGTAATTATCGAAAAGAATTTGTTGGTAATGTTGCTCACGAACTTAAAACACCAATTTTTAACATTCAAGGATATACACTAACTTTGCTCGAAGGTGGGCTGGAAGATGAGTCAATAAACAAAAGATATCTTCAAAAAATTGAAAAGAACATTAACCGTATGATAAATATTGTTAATGATCTTGATACAATTACCAGGCTCGAGGCAGGACAGATGAAGCCAAGGATAAAAGCTTTCGACCCCGTCGAGCTGTGTAAAGAAACTCTCGAATCTCTCGAAGATTTTTCAAGAAAGAAGAATATCAAAACCGAAATTGTAAAACATTTCGAAAAATCAGTAAATGTTGTTGGCGATAGAGAGTTTATCCGTCAAGTTTTTACGAATTTAATTGTAAACGCCATTCATTATAATAACGAAGGAGGCTTCGTAAAAGCCGAATTCTATATAATGGGCAAAAATGTACTTATCGAAATTACCGATAATGGTGTCGGAATTCCTGACGAAGATATTAATCGAGTGTTCGAAAGATTTTATCGTGTTGATAAAAGCCGCTCGCTAAATTCGGGAGGATCTGGTCTCGGTTTAGCTATCGTTAAACATATTGTCGAAGCTCATGGGCAAAAGGTAAATGTGCGTAGCACAGTGGGATTGGGAACTACAATTTCGTTTACATTGAAGAAAGATGGGTGATTTTACTGTTATTCCTCGAGCAGTGCTAAGAACTTACTATTTCTCTCTTAAATACCTTTATCCCCTCAACTGCACTCATTTTTAAATGCTTAAATTCGCTGCCAATATTAAAGTTTTCTCCAGGATCAATCAAATATTTTTTTGCATTTATTGGGACATAATCAATAAGTCCAGCAGCTGGATAAACCTGAAGCCCAGTTCCTATAACTAAAAAAATGTCTGCTGATTTTACAATTTCTATTGCATCTAAAATTGCTGGCACAGCTTCTCCAAACCAAACTATATGTGGTCGAAGCTGTGATTCAAGTGGACATTTATCTCCCAAATTTAACTCATCGCCTTCTATATCAACAATAATGCTTTCATCCATTGTGCTTCTTGCTTTTCTTATTTCTCCATGGAGATGAAGTATATTTGAAGACCCTGCTCTTTCGTGCAAATCATCAACATTTTGAGTGATGATTATTACCTCGAAAAACTCTTCGAGACGTTTTAATCCTAAATGTGAATCATTTGGCTTGGCCTCAATTACTACTTTACGGCGAAAATTGTAAAAATCGAGAACTAGTTGAGGATCCCGATGCCATGCTTGCGGTGATGCGACATCTTCAAATCTATACGATTTCCATAACCCATCATTATCTCTGAATGTTGGAATCCCGCTTTCTTTACTTATGCCGGCTCCAGATAGAACCACTAGTTTTTGCATGATTTTGTTCTAATTTTGGATTATTCAAGTTTGTTTTTAAGTAAATAGACTTCATATATTCCACTTCTAAATAGAAAACTATAATTATTCATTATTCCTACACTGTTCTCAATCCATCTTTTCCCGTATCCATAATTTACAATCAGATACTTTGGCTTATTTGATACAATATCCAGTAACACTTGCTCCTTTATATGATTTGGCTTAGTGAAAAAGATGTTAAAGTACTTTGATGCAGATACTCTTTCGGAATAGGATAAAATCGGACCGCTGCCTCCTTGAGCCACAACATATATATAATCAGTTTCATCAGAATTGTTTTTTATCCATAATCCAAGTTCTTTTTCGTTATCTGGAAAGCCACTAAAGTATCCGTTAATTATTAGATTATGATATGGAAACAAGAGAATAATAATTGAGATAATCATTATCCATACATTTGTTTTAAATTGCGTGATGTTTTTATTAAGTTTTATGGTAATCTGTGAAAGCAAAATAGCTGTTATTATTGAAATTGAAGGTAGGATTTGCTTGATTTGATGTCCGTAAAAATTACCAGAAGCATTTGCTCCAATAAAGTCGAAAATTAGCAAACTTAGTAGTCCAATGAAATATCTTTTTTTTATTAAATCTTTCTGATATATTAACATGGGAATAATGAGCCAGAATATTGTTATTCTCGATTCAAACCATACGTCAATAGAAAGATACAGTCTTTCGACTATAGAATTTGAAGAGCCGGGGTTCAGTAATATTAGCCAGGCGCCATCAAAATACTCTTTAAGCGAAACACCACTCAAAAAAACAGGTAATAAAAAAATAACTGAGGAGAATAATGTCCCAATTGCAATTAAAAATATTGATTTTGAGTGTTGAGATAATGATTTATTTGAGAATTGATTAATCAGATAATAGATTAACAACCCTAATAAGCCGAACAGAGCAATTTGTTTAAAGGAAATTGCAATACCAGTAAAAATGCCTGTTAGGAATAAGAAATAGTTTTTCTTTTTATGATTACCAGACTTAATTAAATAATAAAATGCAAGGCAATAAAATAAGCACATGAAATTTTCTGTTACCGAAGGCCATTGTCCATCTAACAGGTACCATGTGGATGTTAAGCCATAAATATACATGGCATAGATACCTGCAGTTTTGCTATGTAGTAACTCTGTAATTTTTCTTATTATATTCATTGATAGAACCACAGCGAATATGCCAAGCAACCTGACAAACATATAGTTTGTTCCAAACAAATAATCTGACAACGCATAAAGTTCAAAAATTGCTGGATTTTTGTTTTCCATAGAGTATTTGTATGGAGGCATGTCATTGTCAATCCATAACCTGCCAATGTAATGCCATATGCCTTCATCACACATCATGGGCCTGTTAATAGTTATTAAAACTAGTAGTGCCAAAATAAAAAGTGAAATGTAGATTGGATTTGTGAAGTAATTATATAGTTTCAATTTAGTTTTCATTATGGATGTTTAGCTATGGAACCTACGGTTTTTGTTTATAAGTAATTGCTTTAATAAAAGATGTTGGGTTAATTATTTATCAATTACCTTAGCCTGTAAAAAACTCTCAAATACTTTTCTGATGTATGCTCCAGATGATTTTGATTGATTGTCTATTCTATATTTTCGAGTTTCTCTTTTTGCAGAAAATTTAAGTTTTATTTCTCCGGCAAAATTAGGGCCTTTAAATTCTACATATTCGATGAACTGATACAACAATAAAAAATTGTCTTTATGAGCCTGAGCAATCATCCCCGGACTGTATGCAGCAACCGACGCAACATTGTCCATTCTGTTTTCGCGACTATGTTGATCAACAATACTTCCAACAGCACCCATTACCAAACCGGCCCCGGTATATCCACCTAGTGCCGAGCGCATATTCCCGGCTGTGTCGGTGGCAATGCTTCCCGATTTTACAAATACAACGCAGTTATCGAAAAATAACAGACTATATACTTTAAATGTAATTCCGGGTATTACCAACCCATCTATTACTGTTGGCGGTTTTTGATTTAGGGACATACATTTGAATTTTAAAGTTTTAACAAATATCAACAAAAAAATAATGCCCAAGAAATATTGAGCATTATTTTAGCAAATATTGTAATTATTATGAGTATTATGCTCCCAAAGTAGCAACCATAACAGCTTTAATTGTATGAAGACGATTTTCAGCCTGATCAAAAACAAGTGAGTTTTTGCCTTCGAAAACACCTTCGGTAACTTCGATACCATCTTTAAGACCAAATTCTTCCGAAACTTGTTTTCCAACTTTTGTAT
Source organism: Bacteroidales bacterium (assembly GCA_028696755.1). Next base: position 12,928 of record JAQVGK010000027.1, read on the forward strand.
CGGCATTATGGAAAGCAGGTAAACAATGCATAAACTTCACATTTGGATTTCCAGATTTTTTCATAATTGCTTCGTTAACCTGATAAGGACCTAACAAATTGATGCGCTCTGCCCAAACTTCTTTAGGTTCACCCATTGATACCCATACATCGGTATGAACAAACTCAACACCTTTAACAGCTTCTTCAGCATTTTCGGTAATGGTAATTCTAGCACCGCTTTCTTTTGCAATCTCATTGCAGGTTTTGATAAGTTCTGCATCTGGCCACAAAGCTTTTGGTGAACCAATACGTACGTCCATACCTAAAATTGCACCAATTACTAATAGCGAACGACCCATATTAAAACGAGCATCGCCTAAATATGCATAAGCAATTTTTTCAAGCGGACTGTCAGAATGTTCAATCATAGTTAAAACGTCGGCCATCATTTGTGTTGGATGCCACTCGTTTGTTAAGCCATTCCATACAGGAACACCTGCAAATTTTGCAAGTTCTTCAACTATTTCTTGTCCGAAACCGCGGTACTCAATACCATCATACATTCTACCAAGAACGCGTGCAGTATCTTTTACAGTTTCTTTGTGTCCCATCTGACTTCCGGTTGGACCTAGATATGTTACGTGAGCACCCTGATCAAGGGCGGCAACCTCAAATGCACAACGTGTACGAGTTGAGTCCTTTTCAAAAATCAAAGCAATGTTTTTGCCTGTTAAGCGAGGCTGCTCTGTTCCTGCATATTTTGCATTTTTCAA
>JAQVGK010000498.1 GCA_028696755.1 Bacteroidales bacterium
GCTCGGTAATGGAGGGCCAGGCTATACTCTTCCAGCAGAAATAGTCCCAAAATATTTCCATAAAAAAGGTGCTTTAGCTGCTGCAAGAACAGGCGACCAGACAAACCCACAACGTCGCAGTTCTGGCTCCCAATTTTACATTGTTCAAGGCAAAACATACACAGATATGCAGATGGACAGCATGGAAAGACAAATGTTTACTACTTTCTCAGATGCTCAACGCGATGCATATGCAACTGTTGGCGGAGTTCCACATCTCGATGCTCAATATACTGTATTTGGCGAAGTTATCGAAGGTCTCGAAATCGTTGACTTAATTGCAGGCGTAGAAACAGGTAAAAACGATAGACCAGTCGAAGATGTTAAGGTTATTAAAATGACTGTGGTAAAGCAGTAAGGAAATTTGAATTTATTGGAAATGGTTTATGTCCTCATAAACCATTTTTTTTGTTTGTAGAATACTTTGGAATAATCATTCGATTATTCTGGCAATGGTGGAGGTGTGTGCAATTTCGTCTTTCCAGTACATTTATTCATACAATTACCGTCGGAGGTTTTCATACATTTTTCAATACAATTTATTTGATCAATAGTTTGTTCCTGTTTTAAAATGAGCATATCAACTTTATGCGATTTTTCTTCATTATCAGAAACCAATTCGTTGATATTTTGCCAGCTAATACACTGTACTACCAAGTCGGAATATACTTCTCCTACAACTTTCGCCTGCGAAAACCAATCTCCGGGTTTTGTTAAACCTTTTACTCCAGCCATTTGTTTAAACATCGGAGCATCTTTAAAGTTTTCATAATTTGCCCAATCTGCTGCTTCGAACACACTGTTAACAAAAATTACAGCATCAAGATTAGTTTTTATTTTATCAGGTGAGCCTGAGAAAATGTTACTCCCCAATGTTTCAGCATCGCATCCCAGCAAAACAAGATCAACAAATTTTTCGACATCGGTAACTTTAATACCTTGAAGTGCCAATTCCTTTGTCAACCAACTATTAAGTTGAGGATCATTGCTTTTTAATAGTTCTTCAAGTTTTTTATATGCCCCGTTTCTGTATTGGGAATCAAGATTGGTCAGCAGACTATATTTTAAAAACATATTAAGAAAATACTCCTTTGAAACGTTCATAGTATTTTGATAAGTCTTATCAACCATCTCTGCCCATTTATCAAGCTCTCCCGAATTATTTGCCAAAGATTTGGAATAAATCATTAACAACCTGTTGGTATTATCGAGGCTCGTTTTAAGTTCAGTAAGTTTTTCTCTCGATTCTTCTAGGTCTGCATTTGCTTTCTCTGCCTCCAATCTTGCTTTTTCATTTATTAAATCCGAAATGCCAGAATTAGATGTTGGATTATTAATCCTATCTCTTTCACTTGCATTATTATCGGTTACATCTTTAGGCTGCTCCAGAATTTGTTGAGTTTCTCGCCTTTGTTTTCTTTGCTCATTTTTTGCAACTCTTTTGTTTTCATTATAAAGTCTTTTTGCTTTTCTGGCATTATTCAAATTGTTTCTTGCTGTCTCATTATAAGGGTCGTACCATAAGGCCTTTTTATAATATTTTATAGCTTTTTGATAATTCCCCGAATTATGATGCGATACGCCATCATTATTGAATTCATACGCTTTTGATTGATATCCTGCAATTATCTGAGCATTGGTGTTATTAGCCTGGCTCGGTTGAGATTCCTCGCCAACAGCAATAGGGCCATTAACTGGAACAACATATACAGATGATCCGCCTGCAGCTTGTTGGAGTTGATTGTATGCCTCGCCCTGTGAAAAGGCATAGTTGCAAATAGCGATAACTATTGCAAGTACAAAAAACTTATTATTTAGTTTCATAAGACTAATTTTATAATTAATAACTATATCTTATTCCAACCTGCTTTACCCAAATAAAACTATCTGCCCCTAGAAATGACCATACAGGTCGCCAACCTACTGAAAAAGAAATTGGTAATAGCGTAAATTGCAAACCGACACTTCCATCTAGTCCACCAAAATATTTAGACGTAGGGTTGAAAATTAAATAATTTTTATTCCATACTCCAGCATAAATGCCCAAACCTATATAAAAATCAACAGGATAAAACATTTGTCTATGCACTTCTTTCATAATGCTAAACTGAAAATAATCCTTACTTTTGCCTGCAATAATATCCCAGCATTGGTAGTCTGGCAATGTCATTTTTATAGAAAAATCAATCGAGTTTGTTCCAGAGCTTGCAAATTCTCCTGTTTTAAGAGGCGATACGGTATTGAAAAAAAAACCTAATCCCACTTGATATTGAGCAAATGTAAATGTTGAACAATAGATTAAAAACAAAGTAATTAACCTCTTCATAAATACATTGGTGTGAGTTTTTAACTTAATATTTTTATGTAAAGATAGCTATTAGAACAATCAAAATTTATCTAAGATTAAAATTTTATAAAATATTTTTTCTAGCAAAAACTTAATTGAATTTGCATATAAATATTTTTATCACATTAAAGTCTTAATAAAAAATTGTCTTAGTTTTGCAGCCAAATGGACTTTGCTTTAACCACGATAATATTACTTTGCCTAGCATTTTTTATTGCAGGTTTTATCGACAGTATTGCTGGGGGAGGTGGGTTGATTACTTTACCATCATTACTCTTTGCAGGTGTGCCACCACAATTCGCACTTGGCACCAACAAACTGGCTAGCACTTTCGGAACAGGAACCGCCGTTTTTAATTTCGTTCGCAGTAAAAAAGTAAACTGGAAAGTTGTTGCTTTTGGAATTGCTTTCTCTCTTATCGGTTCGTTTGTTGGATCGAAAACAGTGCTCATTCTAAATCAAGAAATAGTTGGAAAAGTAATTATTTTTATGCTTCCCCTTGGTGTTGTTGCCACCTTGATTCCGAGAAAAGGAATTGTTTCGGGGAGCGAACTTACAAAAAAAGATTTCTACTTTAGAATTCCATTAATTTGTACAGTTATCGGATTTTATGATGGATTTTTCGGACCGGGTACAGGTTCTTTTCTTACTCTTTCATTCTTTTTCTTTACACGAATGAAACTTATTGATGCAACTGCAAATGCAAAGGTTTTTAATCTTATGTCGAATGTTGGTGGAGTAACCGCATTTATTATTGGTGGCAAGGTGCTAT
>JAQVGK010000028.1 GCA_028696755.1 Bacteroidales bacterium
ACAGCACCAGAGGCAATCTGAAAATTAATTGCAATTGCATCTGGATGAAGCGTAATTTCAAACTCGAGACAGCGATCCGGATTCCCAGTACCACAACAGTGATCTTGTCTAACTATTACTGGAGATGTCCATGTTGCATCTGGAGATGATGACAAATCGACTGTTTGAAAAGGAACTGTTGGGTCGCAAAAACCTGATTGCGCCTTAAGCTCAGTACTGAGATTAAACAATATCATCCCAACAATTATCGTTAGTAATGTCGGAAAATGCCTCGAAATCATGTAAAACTGTCGGGTTTTACGTTGATTCGTGTCTGGGTTTTGTAGATGTGTTTCCATAACGGTAAGTTTTGCTGTAAGTAACTTTCCTTAATTGTAGTAACGCTTATTAATTTTGACGAATTCTATGTTGAAAAGTTGTTAAAATCCGTACAATATTAATACACGTAAATAAATTTAAAATCATTCTAAATTAACTCTGCTTAATTTTCATGTTGATTAAAAAAAAATCAGTAATTTTACGCAATCAAAAATTATACCGAATGTCAATTAAAGTTCAGAATGTAACCAAATTATTTGGCGCTCAGAAAGCACTGGATAATGTTAGTTTCGAGATACAAAGCGGAGAAATAGTCGGATTTCTTGGTCCAAATGGAGCTGGAAAGTCTACATTAATGAAAATTATTACTGGTTTTATTCCTCCATCAGAAGGTGATGTTTTTGTTAATTCGAAAAATGTTCTCGAAAATCAGATGGAAATCAGAAAAACTCTGGGTTACTTGCCTGAGCAAAATCCTTTGTATACCGATATGTACATTGTAGAATTTCTGAATTTTGTTGCTGGCATTTATAAAATTCCAAATCGAATCCAACGTATCGAAGAGGTAATTGGTCTTACAGGTCTCGAACCTGAGATCAACAAAAAAATTGGTGCATTATCCAAAGGTTACCGTCAGAGAGTTGGACTAGCTCAAGCAATTATTCATGATCCAGAAGTATTAATTCTCGACGAGCCAACATCAGGTCTTGACCCAAATCAAATTATTGAAATTAGAAATCTGATTCAAAACCTTGGAAAAAAGAAAACTGTGATGTTATCGACACACATAATGCAGGAGGTTGATGCAATATGCGATAGAATTTTGATTATCAACAAAGGAGTTTTGGTGGCTGATGACAACACTTTAGACCTTCACATTAAAGGAAAATCAAGCACTGGAACTCTGCTGGTTGAACTTATGTCGCCAGTATCTGAAAAAGATTTTAAAACAATAAAAGGAGTGCGCAAAGTAATGAGTCTTGAGACAAACAAATTCATCATTGAATTCGATGCCGAAAAAGATATGCGTCAAGATGTTTTTAATCTTGCGGTTAAGTTGAGCAATGTTGTTTTAAGCCTCCAAATCAAGGAAAAATCGCTCGAAGATGTTTTTGCTGATTTGACCAATAATAAATAACTAAGACTCCAGAAAAACTTCTAAAAGTTCCGAATATTCTTCTGGGACAATTGTAACATTACTTATTGCAGCTGGAATAAGAACAGTTTCGCCTTTCTTTAAAAACACGTCATCATTTCCTGTTGTTTTAATACTAACTTTTCCATTAATACAAAAATAAACGACAAAAGAATCCAGCTCGTAATAGTCTTTTAAAACGGTATTCATAACCGGCAGCATATTAACTGAGAAATACTGATTTGAAATTATTTTATTCGATTTATCTGGATTTCTCGAGAATAATGTCTTTACAAATTCTGTTTTCTTAAAATCAATTACATCTTCAGCCAAATCAAGATGCAGCTCTCTTCCAACCCTTCCATAATCATACACACGATATGTTATATCCGATGTCTGTTGAATTTCCACAATAGTATTTCCTGCGCCAAGACTATGAACGCGACCGGCCGGGATAAAGTAAACTTCGCCGCTTTTTGTTTCGGGTTGATTTATCAAATTTTCAAAGCTTCCTTCACTTACTGATTCAAAAAACTCATCTTTACTTACATCTTTTGAAAAACCACTAATCAGCTTTGCCCCAGGTTCGGCATCAAGAACATACCAAATTTCGTTTTTACCATGAGCATTGTGACGTTCGGCGGCAACTTCATCATTTGGATGAACCTGAACTGATAAGTTTTCTTTAGCTTCAATTATCTTAATAAGCAGCGGAAACTCATATCCAAATTTTTCGAACACAGAATCTCCAACAATTTCGCCCATATAAATTTCGATAATCTCGTCGATATTATTCCCTTTAAGAAAGCCGTTTGCCACTATCGACAAATCGCCTTCAACCGCTGATATTTCCCAGCTTTCGCCACAATCAGTAGGAGCCTTTTTGTCTGCTTTAATCTTACTTATTTTTTCTCCTCCCCAAACCTTTGATTTATAAACGGGTTTGAATTTTATTGGATATAGCATTTGTAAATAAATTTTTATTATTTTTAAAACTCAAAATTAACAATTTTTATCACAAGTAAAATTTTATGTTAGTAGTAGGAATTGCAGGCGGAACAGGATCAGGTAAAACCACGGTAGTCCGCAAAATAATTGAAAAATTGCCTCAAGGTTGTGTTACGGTTGTACCTCAGGACTCATACTATAAAGATAATAGTCACCTTCCTCTTGAAGAAAGGCAGAAAATAAATTTTGACCATCCAGATGCAATTGAGTGGCCGCTATTAGTTCATGATATTAAGGAATTGAAGCAGAAAACAACTATTAACCAGCCAATTTATTCGTATCTCACGTGTACACGTAGCGAAGAAACTATTAAAGTTGTGCCTGCTGAAGTTATCATAGTTGAGGGCATTCTGATTCTTGGGCAGAAAGATTTAAGAAATCTTATGAGTTTGAAAGTTTTTGTAAGTGCAGATGCTGATGATAGGTTATCGAGGGTTATTCAGCGCGACATTATTGAGCGCGGTCGTTCTGTTTCAATGGTTTTAGAAAGATATGACAAAACTGTAAAACCATCTCATCTTCAATTTATTGAGCCAACGATGAGATATGCAGATATTATTGTTCCACAAGGTGGCAATAATGATGTTGCAATTGATTTACTAACAAAATTTATTTTACAAAACCTAAGCAAATAACCATGTTAGATAATTTAAAATTAAGCGATGTTTTGTTTCTTGATATAGAAACTGTTCCTGCAGCAGCAGAATTTGGAGAGTTAAACGAATCATTTCAAAAGCATTGGGATAAAAAATCCTCGCATTTCAGAGCAGAAACAGAGTCGGCTTCTGATGTATATCAACGTGCTGGAATTTATTCCGAGTTTGGCAAAATAATTTGCATTTCGGTTGGATTTATTCACAATAATGTTTTTCGGGTAAAATCATTTTACGGAGATGATGAAAAAAATCTTCTGCTATCTTTTAGCGCGATGATTGCTGGCTGGGATAGAACTGGAAACAAAGTTTTATGTGGGCATAACCTTAAAGAGTTTGATGTTCCATATATTTCACGACGAATGCTTGTAAACGGGATTCAGCTTCCACCAGCATTTGATTTGGCTGGAAAAAAACCATGGGAAGTAAAACACATAGACACTTTAGAATTATGGAAATTTGGTGACTATAAAAATTTCACATCACTGGCATTGCTAGCAGATTTATTCAACATTCCAACTCCCAAAGACGATATTGATGGCAGTCAGGTTTACGATGTTTACTACAAGGAAAACAATCTTGAAAGGATTGCTACATATTGCGAAAAGGATGTACTTTGTGTTGCAAATCTTTTACTTCGATTTATGGGAAAACCAATTATCAACCCTGATAATTTAGAGAAGGTGTAAAAAAAATGCAGAACTTAAAATTCTGCACCTTTTTAATATTGTTTTTTATCAAATTATTAGCATCGCATCACCATAGGTGCCAAAATTATATTTTTCTTTAATTGCAACATCATAAGCATGCATTAACTGATTGTATCCCGTAAATGCAGCAACAGTCATCATTAAAGTTGATTTTGGCAGGTGAAAATTTGAAATCAAAGCATTAGGAACCATAACATCATAAGGCGGAAAAATAAACTTGTTTGTCCAACCATCAAAAGGTTTAAGATATCCCGAGGTAGTTACGGCACTTTCAAGCGTTCGAAGAACTGTAGTTCCAACAGCACAAACCTTACGTTTATCTTCTTTGGCTTTATTAACAAGGTTTGCAACTTCTTCGCCGATTAATATTTGTTCCGAATCCATTTTGTGTTTGGTAAGATCTTCGACATCGACATTTCTAAAATTACCCAAACCAACATGTAAGGTTATATATCCAAATTCGACACCGATAATCTCGAGTCTCTTCATTAATTCGCGACTAAAGTGCATTCCAGCAGTTGGAGCAGCCACAGCACCCTCGTTTTTAGCAAAAATAGTTTGATATCTTTCTTTGTCAGCATCAACCACCTCACGTTTTACGATGTGTGTTGGTAGAGGAGTTTCGCCTAAACCATATAATGTTTTCTTAAAGCTGTCGTAATCGCTGTCTATCAAGAAGCGTAATGTTCTACCTCGAGATGTGGTATTATCAATAACTTCAGCAACAAGCTCATCATTTTCGCCAAAGTAGAGTTTATTACCTATGCGAATTTTACGAGCTGGGTCAACCAAGACATCCCATAATCTTTGATCGCGGTTTAGTTCTCGCAATAAAAACACTTCTATTCTGGCACCAGTTTTTTCTTTGTTTCCATAAAGTCGTGCAGGAAAAACTTTGGTATCATTAAATATCATAACATCCTTATCGCTAAAGTAATCTTTAACATCCTTGAATGTTTTATGCTCAATTTCGCCGGTTTTTTTGTGAAACACCATCAACCTCGACTCGTCGCGGCTAGGCGCAGGATGTAATGCAATTAATTCGTCAGGAAGATTAAATCCGAATTGTGATAATTTCATATCTTTATATCAATTTTAAAAAACTTACATTTATACAGTTAAAAATGAAAAAGGTTACATTTTGTTTACGAATTCCATAAAATGATTTAAATCTACAGCATCATTTATCGAAAAATTTCCGCTTTTAACGCGCCTAAGATAATACAAAAAGGCCCCGTTGTCAAGTCTTTTTCCAAAATCGTGAGCCAATGTTCTTATATAAGTACCTTTAGAACAGGCGATAGTAAGCCTTACATCAGGCAAATTAATTTCGTCAATATCGTATTTTGAGATTAAAATTTCTCGCTCATCCAACTTTACCTTTCTACCTTTTCGTGCATATTCATATGCTCTTTTGCCATTTATTTGCACTGCAGAAAAAACTGGTGGTGTTTGCAAACTTGTTCCTAAAAATGATTTTGCAACTTCATAAATTTTATCTTCCGTAATAGCTGAGATATCAAAAGTGGCATCAATTTCCTTTTCCATATCGTAAGAAGGTGTGGTTGCTCCTAGACGAAAAACAGCTTCGTAAACCTTTTCGCCTTCCTGAATTTCTTCGATTAGCTTAGTACATTTCCCAGTACAAAGAATCAATACTCCAGTTGCAAGGGGATCTAAAGTACCTGCATGACCAACTTTTATTTTATGATTACCAGTAATTTCGCGGAGTTTGTACCTAATTTTATTAACTACATCAAAAGATGACCAAGTTGCTGGTTTATCAATAACCATTATTTCTCCCGACTCAAAATCGGGAGTTCTGTCGAAACGAAAACAGTCTTGCATTAGCTTAAAAATATAATAGATAACAAACCAGCAATAAGACAATATATTGCAAACCAGATGAGCTTACCTTTTTTCACGAGATTAATCATTACACTACAAGCCAATAATCCAGATGCAAAAGCAGCTAAAAATCCAATTATTAGAGAACTAACAGGAATTCCGGTTGAAGCAATATCGCCACCAATAATTTCGAGGAAGTTTTCGCCGAGAATTGGAATAAGTACCATTAAAAATGAGAATTTTGCCACTTCCGACTTTTTATTACCATTAATTAATCCGGTTGCAATAGTTGCACCTGAGCGCGAAATTCCTGGCACAACAGCAAGAGCCTGAGCAACGCCTATAATAAAAGCATCAAAATAGTTAATATCTCGCTGCTTTTTATTTCTAAAGAAATATGTAAATGCTAATAATGAAGCGGTAACAATAAGCATTAATCCAATAAATAACATATTTCCGCCAGCAAACAACCCCTCAACAGCATCTTTAAAGAAGAGGCCAACAATCATAACAGGAATCATTGACACAACAATCTTAGCTATATAGCTTGTCTCTTCATTGTATTTAAACTTAAAAACACCTTTTAGTAAAGCCAAAATATCTCTGCGAAAAACAATGATTGTGCTTAATACCGTAGCACCATGTACCATTATCGAAAAGTATAGATTTTCTTCGCCCTTAATTCCAAAGAGCTCTTTACCAATTTCGAGATGAGCACTGCTACTTACAGGTAAAAACTCTGTTAATCCTTGAACCAACCCAAGGATTAAAGCTTCGAACCATTCCATATATTTTTATTAATTTGATTTTGGTCTCCACATTATTGCGAAGATTTCGGTAACAAATCCAAGTAGAATAACTATTGGAGCAAGGGTAATTCTTCTGAAATTAAATATTTCAGGATTAAAGACATTAGGATCTTCGCTTTTACCACCCGACAATAAAACAAATCCGATAATAATTAGAGCAAAACCTGCTGCCAGAATTATATAATTTTTCTTTCCTAAAACAAAACCCGACTTTTGTTCCTGTGGGATGTTGCTATCTTTTTCAATTTTATTCATCTTAGTAATATAAATTTGCTGTTTTTAGATTTAAATATTTATTTATCGAAAAATAGGTGGATATAGTTGTTAGAACAACACCACTTATTAGTATTAGAGCATATAGCGACACAATTATAGCGGGGCTGATAAGACTAACCACCTCACCCATTTGTTTGTTTGTAAAGTAAAATATTACCGAAAGAATAATCATGGCGATAAACGAACTGTATAAACCTTGCAATGCCCCAGTAATAAGGAATGGCTTTCTGATAAAGCTTCTTTTAGCCCCTACCAGTTTCATAGTATTTATGGTAAATCGTTTCGAATAAATCATTAACCTTACAGTATTGTTAAGTAACGCAAATGAAATTAAAAACAGAGCAGCGCAAAAAATTAAGAGTATAATACTAATTTTGTTTACATTATTATTGATTTCATTAATCAGGTTGTGCTGATACGACACCTCATCAACTATTTCGGTATTTGATAAGAAGAATTTTTCGATACTGGCAATACTGTCGGGATTAGCATACTCGGCATTAAGGTAAACAAATATTGTTACAGGAAGCGGGTTATAACCTAATGTACCGACAAAGTCTTCGCCCAATTCTTCTTGCAAAATTTCGGCAGCTTTCTCTTTGGTAATATACTCGGTTGATTTTACAAAGTCGTATGTGTCGAGAGTTTTTTGATACAGTTTTAAATCAGGTTCTTTCACACCTTCTTTCGTAAGTATGGCAAATCGAATATTTTCCTTTACATATACCGAAAGAAAACTTGCATTTAGAATTAACCAGCCAACTATTCCTAGTAGCAGTAAAACCATAGAAATACTCACAAGTGAAGTAAGATAGGCTCCCCTGATTTTATTTCTAATTTTATTTTCTTTCATCTGTTATTGAATGAGTATTTTTCTGCGTACCGATTTATTTTCATCTCCTTTGATGTTGACAAAATATAAACCCTTGGCAAAATTACTAACATTAAACGAGAACTCCCAACTATTTATTATTTCTTTTGAAACTAGTTCGCCAGAGATATTGTAAAACTCAACCGAAGTCATTACAAAATCTTCAGATTTAAACACAACATTATCGCTAGCAGGATTAGGATAAATTGCAAGAGTTTCTTGGTTAGCTGCGTCTTCAATTCCAGAATCGTTGTAGAATGTGACATTTATTGTGTCGGTGTCGGTACAGCCATTAAGAGCAAAAGCCGTAAGCCAGAACTGATGGGTTCCTGTTCCGTAATTGGAACCAAAAACGGTTAGTGTTGGACCTGTAAAACCGGTATTCCATAAATACTCCGAGTAAACATGGCTAATACCAATGTTGACAAAAGAATCGACAGGAGCCGAAACATCATTACCCAAACTAAAACTTATTGGAGCCCTAGAATCAATAAATACTGATCCAGTAGAAATACATCCAAAACTATCTCCTGTGCAGGTTACAGAGTATGTTCCTGTTGAATTAACCGTAATCGTTTCTGTTGTTTGTGGCGGAGTTGTGCTCCATTGATATGAATACGCACCAGCACCGGCATTAATTACATAAGGACCACACGCTATAACAGTATCTTGAGTAAATAAAATTTGATGATATGGGTGGAATGTAACAACAATTGTATCGAAATTATGACAAGAGTTTGGACCTGTTACATCCAAGATAAAGGTTCCACCTAATTGAACCTCTAAAAATTGTTGATTACTCAAACCATTATTCCAATCGTAGTGAACATATGTTTGGGCTGGACCGATAGTCACAGAACCCCCCTGACAAATATCTATATCATCACCTAACTCAAGTTCTGGTGCAGGATTAACAACAACTTCAACAGTATCAGTAGAAACAGTTGCACAAGCATTATATGCCAGACAATAGAATGTTCCGCTATAAGATTCATCAACCTGTGCAAAATTTAAAACAGTATCATTTTCACCTGGAATTGGCATATAATTAAAATACCATTGAAGGTAATAATTGTCACCCTGAGCATCCATAATTAAATTTAAAGTTTCAAGCTCACAAAGAGTTTGATTTATAGGATTCCAAGTTATTGCTGGGGCAGTGCCAATTGACAAATACGCAGTTTCTGAGTCTTCATAACCACAATCGTTCATAACTCTACAGAAATATGTTCCTGTTTGATTAACCTGAGCCTCACTTATTGAAAGAGTAGAGTTTGTTTGGGTAGAAACCGACGAGCCATTACGATACCACAAAAAGTCAAGAGGTTCCGAACCATTTGCTGTGATATTCATTTCGACATAATCGCCAACGCACACATCTATATCTTCGGGATGAGTTAAAACCTGAGGCAAAGAACGAATTTCTACCGACACAGTGTCAGTTGAGACGTCGCCACACATATTCGACAAAATGCAGTAGTAACTTCCCGTGTTTTCGGGAATTGCTGCATCGGCAAAATAATCTTCATCGGCTCCCAACATAGTAGAAGTTTCAAGAATATACCACTCAAAATCAACTGGCTCGGTTCCTTGAGAAGTAATCTCAATAGATAGCTCCTCGCCTTCGCACACAACAACATCCTCTGGTTGTTCGGCTACAAGTGGTGGGATATTTACAACAATTTCCGCCTCATCACTTACTACCAATCCACATTCGTTGGTAACATGGCATGAATACATACCAAATTGTCCGCTGGTTATGGCAGTAATATGAATTGTTGATTCTTCATCTCCAGTAATATTTGCTCCATTAACGTCTGCGCCATTATATAACCACTGATAAAATAGAGGCTCTGTGCCTGCTGCTTTAACCTGTATATTTACATTTTGACCGACACAGACCTCTGCACCAGTTGGTTGCTGATTAATTACTGGCGCTTGCTTAATGATTACCATCGCCGTATCCGAATTTACAGATCCACAAACATTTGACATCACACAATAATAATAAGAAGTGTCGCCAGCGATCATTGGAACATCGAAAGAATCTTCAGTGGCTCCATCAATTAGTCCATTGGTTAACTCATGCCACTGGTAAAAAGCCTCGGTTGTTCCTCCAGCGTATGCATAAAGGGTGATTGTATCAGAAGGACAATCGGATTGATCTATTGGTTGTCCAACAATTTGAGGCAGATTATTTACAGTAATGTAAACTGTATTACTTGTGTCGTGATCGCACAGATTATAAGCAATTAGATTATAATAATAAGTGTGAGGATAGTCAACATTCGCAATCGTAATTGCATTACTTTGCTCCACAGGTAAAAGCACATCATTTCGCATCCATATAAAGTTAAGATAATCACCTTCAACGGTTGGGTTAAAAGTAACATCCTCGCCTTCGCAAACTGTTGCAGTAACAGGCTGAACTGTAATACTAGCTGGAACCACGATATCGACAGGAAGGTTTGCAGATTGTACCGACCCGCAAGCATTGGTAGCTGTGCAATAGTAATCACCTTCATCGTCAAGTTGAGCCGAGCTGAGAGTAAAATTTGCCCCATAATCAGCAAGAACTCCATCCAAATACCAAATTATGGTCATATTTTCACCAGTTACTGAGGCTTTAAACAAGTTATCTGATCCTAAACATACAAAATCATTTTCGGTAGATACCTCATTTATTACAGGAATTCCATTAACAACAACAAAATTGCATGGATAACTGTCTACATTACCCTCTGAATTGGAAACGTTGCAGTAGTATTCACCTTCGTCAGCTTCGGAGGCACTCATAAAAGTAAGGATATTGGTTCCTATTGCATATGGTGCTCCATTCTTATACCATTGATAAGTCATTGGCTCTGCTCCAGTTGCAAGTATTTTTATTTCATTAAAACTACCGACACATTTTACAGAATTTAATGGTTGCTGGGTAATTACGGGTGCCTGAGCAAATACAGTACTAACAAACACAATAGCCATAAATGTAAACAATAGTTTACAGGAAATTTTCATAAAATTCATGATGCTAATTTTAAAACACACAAAATACTTAAAAATACTTTAGATTAAAAAAAAATAAGCAGTATAGTTTTAAACAATATGGTGTCAGTTATTAAGAAAAGGTAAATCCGAAGGCAGAAGACGGAAGGCAGAAGGCAGAAGACGGAAAGCAGAAGGCAGAAGTTCGAATTTGCAATAAAAATTTTCAATCGAACAAACCTGAATCATCATGCTGTTGTGCTTCGAAATATTCATCAACAAGCAGGTTTTTTGACTTTGATGCTTCAACTGCCAGTCTGTCGCAAAGATTATTTTCTTTATTATCGGCATGTCCTTTTACCCATACAAACTTAACAGTATGTTTTGGATAAATGGCAAGAAAACGCTTCCACAAATCAGGATTTTTAACTTTTTTAAAGCCTTTTTTCACCCACGAATAAATCCAGTTTTGATTGATTGCATCCGAAACATACTTTGAATCGGTATAAATTGTAACGTCCGAGCCTTCTACTTTAAGAATTTCTAATGCAACAATTACTGCAAGCAACTCCATTCTATTATTGGTTGTTAGACGAAAACCTTGAGCAAGTTCTTTTCGATGTACACCAGAAATCAGCACAATTCCATATCCCCCCGGACCAGGATTCCCACTGCAAGCGCCATCGGTGTATATAGAAATATTAGGCTTTGTCACTCTTGCTATCTGCTAAGCATAATTCGTCTGGTAACAATACTGTCGCCAAAGTTAAGGGAAACAACATACAAGCCTTGAGGAAAATCAGAAACGTTAATCGAAATATCTTCCTGAGTAACAAAAGTGTTATCTTTTTTCACAAGTCTTCCTGTTACGTCGAAAATGCTTAATTCGAACTCTGTTCCGTAGTTAACTTCGCCAGTGCTTATAAATATAACATCAGATGCTGGATTAGGATATATATCAATATTATTGTCGATCTCAAAATTTTCTAAGTCAACAATACAAGTTACAGGACGTATTGCTGAGGATGTTTTTATTCCAAATTTTGCTGTTGCTGTTGTCCAAACTGAGTTAGATTCAACATACAATGAGTTTGTTGCTCCAGAATAATTTCTATCCTGAGCAATGCTAACTGCAAACAAATCTTCACTAACTCCATCACTATTGTTATCTACATAATTGATCCTAAAACCAGCGAAAAATGGACCGTCAACCTCCACAGGAGTATCAAATTCGACCACATTACTAAAATTACCAGGAATATTGCGCAAGAAAAGTTTTTTCTGAGCAATTATATTCTCGGGATAAGTTGTACTTCCATCCCAGATATAAAAAGTAACATAAGAGTTGTAGGCAGCAGCTTCGGAAACAACAACAGGTACAATCAAAGCATCAATCTGAGTAAAGGAATGCTGGTCAAACTTATCAGCATAAGTCCTGATTTTTTGCCCATTATGGCCACCAATTCTACCCCAACTACCTGCAAGAGCCGGACTATAAACGCTTTCGTTAGTACCGATATTTGTTATTGTGTCGCAATAAACATTTACCGGGCCTGAAAAAACAAGAATATAATCTTCTTTATATTCATAATTCGAACCACATGCATTATTTACAGCAAGCGAAACATCAAAAAATCCAGCAACATTGTATTCAACACCGTTAATAACATTTGACGCGGCCGAATAAGTTGGGTATCCACCCTCGAAATACCAATTCCAAGTAGTTGGATTGTTTAACGACTTGTCTTCAAAATAAACACGTGTTCCCGATCTAATCAATCGCTGCGATGCCTCAAAATCAGCAATCGGAATTGCTACACATGGGTCAGTTTCTGAAACAACAATATAGTCCTCAAATCGAACAGTGTCAATACCCATATTGCTTTCTACGATAAGTTCAACATCGTAAGTGCCCGGCATTGAATATAAAATTGCTAGTGGGTTCTGTTGAGTTGAAGTGTTTGGAGTTGCACCCTCAAAATACCATTGCCAGATATATGGATAGCCAGTACTCATATCTCGGAAATTAATATAATCGCCAGGAGCAATAAATGTTCTGTCGGCCATAAAGTCCGCAACTGGAGGTACTGTGGCTGCTGGAATTACTGTAATATAATTAACTTTTGTCTCTACATCTTGATCACCATCTCCATCCTCAACTCTTAGCTCAACTGTATAAGTTCCTACTGTTGAATATCCAACTGGCGTAGGCTCTTCAAGAACAGAGGTAGAAGGAATACCGCCTGTAAATGTCCAAGCATAAGTTGTAAACGGACCATTTTGAGAAATATCTGTAAAATTAACTGTTGAACCGGCAGGAATAGTTGTATAATCAGCAACAAAGTTTGCAATTGGCGTTGTAGTGTTTGGTTCAACGGTAATACATGCAGTGATGACTTCGGTATCAATATCAGAATTATTCTGAACTTCGAGTACTACATCATAAGTTCCGGCATAGTAATAACAAATTCCAACTGGATGCTGCGCATTTGAAGAAACTGTTTGTGAACCCGGAAAACTCCATTGCCAAGCGGTTGGTCCACCTGTGCTCATATCTGTAAAATTAACACATTCGCCAGCAGTGATGGTATAAACCGATGCTATAAATGCTGCATCAAGCGTAGCCTTGCTGTCCTTCTGGTTCTGTGCCGATATTAGCCCTGTTAACGAAACCGCTAACGCTGTGAGAATGATATTTCTGATAATTTTAGATTTCATAAAATTTGTGTGTTTTATCATTAACTGTAACTCACAAAGATAAAACATAATGAAAAACAAACTAAAATTTTATGATTTTTTTTTACTGAATT
The DNA here is from genome assembly GCA_028696755.1 of Bacteroidales bacterium. The sequence goes on from JAQVGK010000028.1 coordinate 13,424, forward strand.
ATTAAGAAGTGCCTAAAGTACTTGGGCTGCTGGCAAGACCTGTCAGTGTCCGTAGGCCCTGACAGTGTCGCAGCAAGAAAGCTCTCTAGGCACTTTAGGCATTTTAGTGCACTCCAGGCACTTCATAAAGAATAAAATTCGGCCTAAAGTTTTGAAAAACAATACATATTATTATTTTTGCAACAAAATTAAGAAAATTATATGGCAACAACAGCAGATATTAAAAACGGATTAACGATTGAATTT
>JAQVGK010000029.1 GCA_028696755.1 Bacteroidales bacterium
TTTATTTTGATGAAATCCAGAACATTTTTGGTTGGGAGAAGTTTTGTCGACGTTTGGCCGATTTTGGTTATGAGATTTCGATAACTGGAAGTAATGCAAGTATGTTATCCCGCGAAATTGCAACAACTCTTGGCGGAAGATTTATTGTTAAAGAGATTCAGTCACTTTCGTTTGCAGAATTCTTATCATTCAACGGTGTTAAGTTAGTCCCTAACTTTGAGTATAGCAAGCAAAAATCCGAAGTTGTAAGATTAATGGATGAGTATATGCATTATGGTGGATTGCCTGAGTGTATAAAATACAACGATAAAAGAAATTATCTGAGCAATATTTTTCAAAAGGTTTTTTTCGGTGATATTATTGCAAGATACAAACTTAAGAATGAATTTGCACTAAGGTTATTGATTAAAAAAATGGCCGAATCTGTTAATAACGAAACATCATTTAATCGAATTAAAAACATATTAAATTCGTCGAATGCCAAAGTTGGAACAGGTACTTTAATTGAATATTTCAGCTATCTCGAGGAGTCTTTTCTCGTTAATAGCATTTCGAATTTTACATCAAAGTTTGCCGAAAAAGAATCTAAAAAGAAGTTTTATTTTGCTGATACTGGGATTTTAAATCTATTCTTGATTGACCAGAAATCGAAACTGTTGGAAAATTTGGTTTATATAGAATTACGGAGACGATTTCAGTCGGAAATTTACTTTTATAAACGAATAATTGAAACTGACTTCTATGTTCCAGATCATAATTTGTTAGTCCAAGTTTGTATGTCGGTTAAGGATTACGAAACAAGAGAACGAGAGCTGAAATCCCTTAAATATTCGATGCGCGAACTGCAGATAAATGAATCGATTATTATTACATACGATGAGCAGGAAGAAATAGAAATTGCTGAAGGTAATATCAAAGTTGTTCCGTATTGGAAATGGGTATTGTAAATGGAGTTGAAGGGCCGACCTCCTTTACAGATTTTCCGCTTTTACCCTACCAAATCTCAATGCATTCAGCATCCACATTGGCAATGATTTTTCTGGATTGCGTTTGCGGAGGTCGAGATTTATTCCTAATTTTTTGATTAGTGGAATTTTATGAGTTTCAACAAATTCGATTAGGTTTCCATCTGGATCCTCGATATAGGTAAAATGTCCAGCTGCTTCGCCCATATCGAATGAATTTACATCGTTATGTTTTACAGAGCTGTCAACTGTAAATGGGAATCCAAGACTTTCACATTTTTTGCGAAGTGCATCCATATTTTTAATATCGAAACAAATTTGGATAAAGCCTGGATCGCCCCAAAAGCGACCTTCGTAAATTTTGCGAGGAGTTCTTTCCATAGCTTGAACAAGTTCAATATACGATTGCCCAAATAATTTACTAAAACTTCCTTTGCGTGGCTCGGAGTGGGTTAGGAGCATACGGCGAAATTTCTGTGTTCCTGAGTTTAAGGCGCTAATATCCTCAAATGTTCCGGTTTGATCGGTAATAATTTTATCATATCCCAAAATATCGCGATAAACTACCAATGATTTTTCGATGTCGCTAACACCAATCATTGCACCAACTGGTCCACCAGTACTGCGACGTTCGTCACGCAATATATAGTTGTCAGAAACAATTTGGAACAGATTTCCGAATTTATCCTTTACAAAGAAAGTTTCGTTTCCATCGATGCTTTTGTTTAGACCACCAAGAATCTTAATATCATTCTTTTTAGAAAACTCCTCGAAACTTTGTTTTACATTACGGCTTTTAATTTTTGAAACCAGAACACCAAAATCACCTAAATGAATGTCAAAATCAATAGTTTTTGGTGTACGGTCTGAGTATTGCCAAATTTCGAAACCTCCACCACCTTGCATATTTATTGCAATGCATGCATGACGTTTTTGTGGACTATGACCAGTATAAGGCAGCATCAATTCTGCAACAGTGTCGTCTTCGAGAATTCTTACATCCATGTTAAAAACATCAATGTAATGTTTCCACGCTTCCGAAAAATTTTCTACTCCGATTCCAATCTGTTGTACACCACTTATTATATAGTTTTCCATTTTTTAAAATTATTATGATTCCAAATTTAATTTATTCAGGTTTAATTTTTCTCACAAGTTTTCTGGACAGATTTGGTAAAAACCTTTTTATGTAAACCATCAAAAGTTCCTTTTTACCTACAAGTACTTCTGGTTTTTGTTTTTTTATTGCCTTTACTATTTTTTTCGCAGCTGCTTCTGTTGTAATTCCACCAGCCTGACCAGCATCCAGTTTAGCGTGTTGTTTGCCGTCTTTTTCTAGAGCATAGAATGAGATGTTCGTTTGAACTCTACCTGGACAAACAATTACAACCCTTATGTTTTTGTCGAAATATTCGGCGTGTAAAGTCTCGAAAAAACCGTACAATGCATGTTTTGAAGAAGAATATGCTGAACGCAGTGGGAATCCAAATCTGCCAGAGATGCTTGTTGTAACAGCGATTGTGCCACCACCATTTTCTATCATTTTTGGTAGAAGTAGTTTTGTTATCTTAACAGGAGCGAAGAAGTTTACTTCCATAATTTTCCTATCAACCGAAAATAATGTGTCACCTGCTAATCCCCTTTGACTAATTCCAGCATTATTATACATTACATCAATTTTGCCGAAAAAAGACAAAGCTTTATTAACCAGTTCATCAATTCCATCAACATCAGATAAATCGTAAGGTAAAATCTCACATTTGCCACCGATATTTAAACATTTTTCTTTTACAACTTCCAGTTTGTCTGTTTCCAGTGCAGTAAGGATTAAGTTGAAATTTTCTGCAGCAAAAAGGTAGGCACATGCTTCACCAATTCCTGAAGATGCCCCGGTTATCCAGATGGTTTTATTTGAAAAATTTAGCATAAGAAACGTTTGTTATTAAATTAATTCATGTTTTTTTGCATGGGGCATGGAGCATGGAGCATGGAGCGAGACTGTGATAAGTTCGTCAGCACTTCATCGAAATTGCTTATGGCTTTTTTGTAGTACATTTAAATTACATTAGGAATTATTAGAATCCTTTTTAACTTCATCTTTCTTTTTTTTTGCTTTTGGCTTTATTAAAGGACTTCTGAAATTTGTGATTTGAGAACTTAACACAGCAAGACGATTAAATAGTAATTCTTTAACTTCAATTGTAATTAAATTTCTCCTTTGGAAAATTACTAAAATATTTGCACATTCAAAAACTGACTTCCTTGCAATTGCTAAATAGTTTGCAAAATCTTTATCAGAATGTGAACCACTTCCTTCAGCGATATTATTGGAAATACTCATAGCCGCACCTCGAAGTTGTTCTGCAAACCGGAATAATTTCTCGTTATTAACTTTATCGGCAATATCAAAGAGTTCATCTGCTATCTCAATACTTTTTTGCCAAATTTTAAAGTCTTCAAATCTAAATGTGCTCATGTAAATATAATTTTATCAATAAACATTTTTTAGTTAGAAACTATTGAAGCATAATTTTAATCTCTATGCATTTTTTATTCCATGCCCCATGCCACGTATGCTAAAAATAATCAATTTATTAATCATTAAGGACATCGTCCCACAACTGTTTTCTAAAGTCGTCGATTTGATGAGGCTCACATTCGTCAACCGAAGAAACATTTTTGGTTGTATAAATCATTTGGTCAACAAAGTCGGGCGCTCTGCGCACACCTTCACCAGTATTTAATAGAACGGTTTCTCCAGTTTTAATGAGGCCTTTTTCGAGTGCGTTAAAGAAACCAGCGACACATACTGCCGATGCAGGACCGAGTAATAATTTACGCTCGTATGCTATTAGTTTTCCAACAGGCACAAGCTTTTTCTCTTTCATGCGAATAAAGCATCCGCCTGATTTTTCGACTAGTTTTGCAATAATTGGGTAAGTAGCAGGATTTCCAGTCGCTAAAGTTGGTACTTCGGTTTGAGGATTATCGATAATAGGATATTCGTTCTCATAACCTTCTGGAAATCCGTTTTTCTCAGCATTTTCCCATGCCTGAACCATTGGGTCGCAAGCATCTGGTTGAACCATTATTAGTCTTGGCATTTCTAATTCTGGGTATACCGATTTTATTTCTCTTAAGCCTTTATCAATTGCTATTGGACCAGTTCCTCCGCTAATAGCTTGAATATAAACGTCTGGCATTTTACCAATTTGACGAATCCATTCGAAAACCATTGTTTTCTTAGCTTCGACACGAATAGGATCAATATTTCCTGACGAAATAAGGATGTTATGTTTTTTTGAATAGGCAGCAGCAATTTCTTTTGCTTTTGCGTAGTCACCTTTTACTCTAAACACTCTTTGCCCATATGCGCTAATTGCAGCTTCGGATGCTCTTAATGCGTTATCTGGAATAAATACCGAACAATTTGTTTCGGCAATTGAAAGATATCTGGCATAAGCTGTTGCAGTATTCCCAGTTGATGCAACACAATATTGTTTGATTTCATTTTCTTTGAAGATACTTGCCGCAAGAGAGGCTGCCACATCTTTAAATGTTCCAGTACCTCCGTTTAGATCATTACGATAAACAAGAACTTTAATGTCGATTCCATATTTCTCTCGAGCAAAATCTTCGAGGAACCACCATTGCTGTAGATCAACAGCACCTTCGTTACGTGTGATAATGTTTTCACGCCTGTTTAATGGTAAATAATAAAAGTATTGCCAAAAATTTAGAGGATTTCCTTTAATGATAAAAGGTAGCTCTTTGTAATCGCTATTGTACCAAACCTCTGAGTGTTTGCTGCCACATTGCGGACAAACCTGGTTTTGTGCAAACCACTCACCAAAGTCGCTAGTTACGTGTTCGCACTTAACACATTTCAAATAGTACTTGTTTTCTTTCATGTCAGTTTTTTTTATGACGAAACGAAGCAGCTTCAAAAATATGAATCTGCTCCGTTCGTGGTTTGTTATTTCTTATTATTGACAGTCATTACTCGACTTTCATAGACTGCATTTCGGCTGTATTGTATTTCCCAGCTGCAAGATTTACTTTAATTTTCTTAAATACTTCGATTGTTTCTTTTACATCTTCCATTGTGTGAGCTGCTGTTGGAATAACTCTAAGCATCAGAACATCTTTTGGAATTACAGGGTAAACTACTACCGAACAGAAAATATTGTGATTCTCACGTAGATCAATTACAACATTTGTTCCTTCTGGAACAGAACCGCTGAAATATACTGGAGTTACTGGAGATTGTGTATTCCCGATGTTAAATCCATTTTCTTTTAGGCCATTTTGCAGTGCAGTTGCAATTTCCCAAAGTTTTGCTTTATGCTCTGGTTCATTTTTTAGCATATCAAGTCTTTTTAATGCCCCAATAACCATAGGCATTGGAAGAGATTTTGCGAAAATCTGAGAACGCATATTGTATTTTAATGAATCAACAACAAATTTGTCGGCAGCAACAAAAGCACCAATCCCTGCCATTGCTTTAGCAAATGTTGAGAAATAAATGTCAACATCTTTCTGAACACCGAAATGTTCATCTGTTCCTGCTCCGGTTTTACCCATTGTGCCAAATCCGTGAGCATCATCAATCATCAAACGGAATTGAAAATCTTTCTTTAATTTTACAATTTCTGGTAAATTCCCTAGATCGCCTGCCATGCCAAATACTCCCTCGGTGATTACTAAAACACCACCACCGTTTTCTTCAGCATTTTTAGTGGCAAACTTTAGCATTTTTGCACATTTTTCGATATCGTTATGTGGAAATACAAAGCTTTTTCCTCCTTTGGCCTTATGTAAAAATATACCATCCATTATGCAAGCATGAGATTCAGAATCATACACGATAACATCTTTTCTTGTTACCAACGAGTCGATTATTGAAATCATTCCCTGGTAACCGAAGTTTAGAAGATATGCGGACTCTCTGCCAACAAAGTCGGCAAGCTTTTGCTCTAATTCTTTGTGGTATTTAGTTTGTCCCGACATCATACGTGCTCCCATAGGATATGCCATGCCGAACTTTTCAGCAGCCTCAGCATCAGTTTTTCTAACATCGGGGTGATTTGCTAAACCAAGGTAGTTGTTCAAACTCCATGTTAGTACTTCTTTTCCACGAAATTTCATTCTTGGGTTTATTTCACCTTCGAGTTCAGGAAACATGAAATATCCTTCAGCTTTTTGCTGATACTGTCCTAACGGGCCTCTGGCTTCTTTTAGCCTGTCAAAAATGTCAACCATAATCTGTTATTATTTTTTGTTAATTTATATTAAACTGAATATTCCTTTTTTAGAGTTTTAGTTTTAGTGTTTTCAGACTGCAAAGTTAAACTTTCTGCAACAATTTCCGCAATATCCATAACTTTTGCTTTATTCCCATGTACAAATGATTTTTTACATAGCGGACATGCTGTTGCCAGAACGTCTGGATTAGATTCTGTCATTACTTCTAATCCGTGATTTCTAATTTTTATTTGAGTGTCAAGCTCTATTACTGTATTCGAGAGACTTCCTCCACAGCACAATGCATCTTCCTTCTCAAATTTTGTTGATCGCAATTCGCCAATCTCTTTTAAAATATCTCTCGGGGGCTCATAAATTCCGCATCCTCTGCCTAATTCACAAGGGTCGTGGTACACCATGCTTTTTTCTGATTTTTGAACAGATATTTTCTTTTTATCCATCAGCATTTTTATGTATTCGCTGTGGTGCATAACTTTTATGTCGAGCACGTATTCTTCAGTAAAAGATTTATAGCAAATAGGACAAGATGTTACGAGCAATTTTGCTCCTGACGAAGCAATTAATCTCATGTTTTTACTAATAAGATCTTTGCTTTGTTGAACAAATCCCTGTTGACGCATTGGTCGGCCACAGCATAATCCTTTTTCCTCATCCATAAACCAGTATTTTTCACCAGCATTTTCGAAAATCTTTTTCATGGATAAAATAATCGTAGGAGTGAGGTGTGTCATGCAGCCAGCGAAATATATTACATCTGCTTTTGTCTTACTATCTTCGGCTATGCTGTAATCGAAATAGTGCTTGCCGGGGATCTCAGCTTTGTTTCTTAGTTGCTGTCGAATAACTGTTAACTCTAATCCAACGGGACATGCTTCTGTACATCTGCCACACATTAAACAATTATTTGCAACTTCGTCGGATAGTTTTCTGTAACGAGTATCCCGAATAAAATAAACGGATTGCACATGATTAATATCTGCGGCAAAATTTAATTGGCAGGCATCTATACAAATCCCACAACGAGAACAAGAATTTAACTGTAAATCAGTCATTCCCGAATATTGTTCTCCTGCTGTTGCTCCCCATTTACGCAAAAATATCAGTGCAACTTCGGTTGGAATGTGCATATATCGTGAGAATGGAAGACTAACAAAGAACATGAAAAGCATTGTTGAGTATGCCCACCAAACTGGTAATTCGAGGGATTGAAGCGGTAGAAAAGATATTAAATTTCCAACTGAGCCAGTTAAAAAATCGCCATTACCAGAAATTCCTGCTGTTGTACTTTCGGCTAGCAATCTCAGAGGGAAAATCCACCATAGGGATGCAAGAGCAATGCGGTCGTATGTTGAATGTTTTGTTGCCTTCTTCATTCCCAAAAGTTTAGATCGCAATCTTTTTAAAAGTGCCAAAGCTACCCCGCTTAGAACAATCAACAGCAACAAATCCATTGTAAAAGAGAAAAATGATGCTGCAAAATATTCGTGCTGTTCTTTTGCAAAGTATTTAAAAAATATTGCAAGCCATGGTTCTTCGAAAAAGGTTCCAGCATAGAACGAAGATTCTATTTTACCAACAACAATAAGTAAAAACCATCCAAAAGCGAGGCTCATATGCATGTATCCAAGAATTGGATTTTTCTTATAAATGTTGCGGTGAATTAGTGCCTCGCGAAAGACTTCAATGATTGCAGCAGTAGTTTTAAAACTAAAGAAGTTTCTTTTTACAAAGTACATTTGTTTACGGTCCAGATTACGAAACCACTTCACAAATTTGAAAATAATAATTGCAAACAGTATTATTGCGCCTAGACTAAACGGAATTATAAATGGGTGAAAATTCATGATTCAATATTTTTATAATTCATATCATTTAAGAATATTCTCATGTTGTAGATCACGGCTCGAGTATTAACACCTCTTGGGCAAACCAATTTGCATTTGCCGCAAAGCATGCATTTGTCGAGTTCGGCTGCTAGTCCTTCGAACTGACCACGTCGAAACATTAGATGGCAATTACGAAAGTTGAAATCGATATGATTTGAGGCAGAACATGTTGCCGAGCATGCGCCACACATTAGGCATCTTTTTGCCGACGGAACTTTAGTGGTAAGTTTTGTAAATTCGTTAGTGTTTGCCGTATCTAGGTCGATAACACGTGGTTTCGATATTTTAAAACCCCAATTTTTCATTAGTTATTATTTAGATATTGACAAATTTGAATTGCTGCTGCACGTGCATCTGCAACGGTTTCGGGTAATGTTAGAGGTCGTTTGCAAGTGCCAGCCAAAAATAATCCTTCCTTCTTAGTGAGATTGTCGGAGCCATGCAATCCGAGACTTTTTGCAAATCCATATTCTCCATTAACACCATTTTGGCGACTTAATTCAGTCGTAGATTCAGACGATTCTATGCCGACCATTAGAACAAGTATGTCAACAGTCATTTTCATCGGCAAACCTGTAAGCGTATCTTCTGATTTAATCTGTATTCGTTTATCTATTGTTGCCGCCGCTTCCGAAATTCTTCCACGGATATAAATTACATTATGAACTTCCTGAGATTTACGATACAGTTCTTCGTAAAACTGACCAGCCATTCTCATGTCCATATAAAAACAATATGCTTCTGAATCGGGATATAATTCTTTAAATTCGGATGCCTGCTTTACCGCGTTAATACAACATACTCTTGAACAGTAGTGATTGCCAACTTTTTCGTCGCGACTGCCAACACAATTAAGGAATGCAATTCTTTTTGCAATATTTCCTTGCTTTGTGAGAATCTGGCCAGATTTATACATTTCCTCAAAGTCAACAGATGTTATTACGTTATCGTAAATCCCATAGCCGAGTTCTTCTTTACGTTTTGCATCGAATGCATCAAATCCGGTTGCAAGTAGCGCCGCATCAGCCGAATAAAGTTTTTCGTTACCATTTCGGGCAAACCATTTCCCATTTTCGCTATAAAGTTTGGATATCTCACTTCCAGAAATTATCTCAATATTACCATGGTTAACCTTATCGATAAAGGTTTTTCGTACTTGTGCTGCATCACCAAAATCTGGAAATAGCTTTACCCATTTGCGAATATTACCACCAATTTCTTCATCTTTCTCGAATAAAGTTACTTGATGGCCACTAATTGCCAAATTATAAGCAGCTTCCAAACCTGCCGGTCCACCTCCAATTATTATCACTTTCTTATTTTCCATAATCTACAATAAGATTTTCGGGTTTTTCGGGCTCACCTAGATATTTACCTGATTTGCCAATAAATTTATCATTTGGATCGTATTCAATTCCTATTTTATCAAGCAATTGCTCTACCTGAACTTGATGAATTTGAAAGCCAAGATCCCATGGGTTATAGCCTAGAAGCATTCCAGCCATTTCTTCATACGTAAGAACTGGAATTCCCATTTTGTTATCATCATAAGTTGTGCCTTCCATTTCGGCAATTGTATATTGCCATCTATCCATAAACATAGCACAGCCAGGACAGTTTGCAACTATAAAATCGGGTTTATATGGCTGCATTGATTCGAATTTTTTCTTTGTATTTGCAACAGAATATCCCCTGTTTGCCATTACAAGATATTGTCTAAATCCAAAACCACAGCAATGTCGGCGCTCTGGATAGTCAACAACTTCTCCGCCCCATTCTTCGATCATTCCGGCGAGCACTTGTGGGAATTCTGCCCCACCTACTGCATGTTTGCTGAAAATTTTACCGTAATGACAACCTATATGCTCAACAACTTTTAAAGGTTTTCCAGTGTGACGATTAACGAGTTGATATTTCATTTTTTCTTTTAGTTCTTTCCGATACTTATATACTATATCGGAAGGATGAGCAATGTTTTCGGGAATATCAAATTCTCGGCCTGTTGCTTTACGCAGATATTCTCTGGTTTTTTCAAGTTCTTCAGGAAAGTGATGCCAGGTTTCGACAACTTCGGTAAAAACGCCAAAGGATGTCACACAAGATGGGACGTAGTTTTTTAGTCCAGCGTCTTTCATTAGAGAAAATAAACGCGCGCACACTGTCATAGTTGTATCAAAAGGCACAACATCCGAATGATAACCTATTCCTGTACAAGTATGTTGATTTGGGTCATCAACTATGTTTTTCCCTAACTCCTCTGTTAATATTTTTAGAAAAGTAGTTTCCGAACCAGGGAAAAAAGATTGACGAATACAACTCCTTTCGTAGAAAAAATTATCTTCAGCAATTTCTTTCTGGTATTGGTTCCAATAATGTTTGTTCTTTGTCATGTTACTTATTTTTGATGATTATTGGAATTTTCGAGGTAAGTGTGGAAAAAATATTCGTTATTTATTCCTGTTTCATCAGTCTTGTTTTTTAATTCGGTGGCTTTTTCTGATGAAAACTTCTCAATGTCATTATATAATTCTGTGCCACCAGTTACATCGAATATCTTTTTAACTTCGTCAAGGTTTTTCTGGTCAATAACTCGTAATGCACCAGGACCATACTTGTTGTAATTGCCTCCCATGCGATCGGCTAATTCTTCTGCATTCTCGAAATACCATTTCCACACAGGACCTTGCTCGGGATGTAGTTTAGGATGTACATGATCAACGTGCACGCAGTAACCAATGTTTAATATGTTATCTCCTACGGTTCTTTTAATAGCAAATTGCTGACGTCCCTTTTCGCTGTGTACAAACAAACCAAGTTCCTGAGAGTAACGACGTAAAACTGAGATTATCATTGCGGGAACATTCCCACGAGGGCATCTTGCTTTGCACGACATGCATTGTCCGCAGTACCACAGAGTTTCACTTTTTAATAATTCTTCAATTTTTTCATCATCGCGTGTTTGCACCAGATTGCATATTTGTCGTGGGTCATATTTGTAGAATTCAGCAGCCGGACATATTGCGGTGCAAACTCCACAGTTCATACAGGCTGTTAATCCTTCGCGAAATCTTACATCCTGCATTAATAAATCGTAATAACCTGTCATGCTTAAATTTTGTTTCTACAAAATTAAACTCTATTGATAAGGTGTTACAGACTGAAAATACTGTATTTTGACTAGTATAACTACATTAGTAAAATAGGTATTTATACTTAGGGCGATGAGGTTTATTTATAATTGAAATGCTTTGCATGAGTAAATCTGACTAAAAAAGTAAACATGTGTCCACAAATTTGGCTAAATTTGTGGACACTGGTAAATAAATTTAGCTAAATTTGTGGACATTGGTAAATAAATTTAGCTAAATTTGTGGACTGACTGTTAAAATTGTTAAATTTGTAGAAAACTAATTTTGGTTATGATTGAAAGAAAAATTAAGACTGATTTATTGAGAAATTTGAATCCTGGAAACGTAACGATATTATTTGGGGCTAGGAGAACTGGCAAGACTTTTTTAATGAATCGAATAGTTGAATCAATAGAAGATAAAAAAGCGTTAGTTTTAAATGGCGAGGATTTTGAAGTTATGACTGTTCTTGCATCTGGGAAACAGGCTGTGCTGAAAAGTCTCGTAGCAAATTATGATTATCTATTTATAGATGAAGCTCAAAATATTCCTGATATTGGGAGGAATTTAAAATTGCTTGTCGATTCAGTTCAAAATTTATCTGTATTTGCAACTGGTTCGGCTTCTTTCGATCTCCGAAATAAAGTTGGAGCTCCATTAACTGGGCGTTCTAGGTTCTTTCATCTTTATCCATTTTCCATTTCCGAAACATCTGAAAATTATATTACCGTACTTCAACAATTACCAATAAATTTAATTTACGGCAGCTACCCACAGGTTTTTTTGGAAGAAAATGTTGTTGAAAAAAGACATATTCTCGAGAATTTGAAAAACGGATATTTATTAAAGGATGTTCTTCTTTTGGATAATCTGAAAGACAGTATGTTTGTGATGGATTTATTGAAGTTGGTAGCATTTCAAATTGGCAATGATGTGTCGTATAATGAGTTGGCAAAATCGTTAAGTACAACAGTGAAGACGGTAAAGCGATATCTTGAGATTCTTGAAAAGGCTTTTATTATTTTTAGCTTAAGCGGATTTAGTCGTAATTTGAGAAAGGAGATTTCTAAAACTCCGCGGTTTTATTTTTGGGATAATGGTATTAGAAATGCTGTAATCTCAAATTTTAATTCTCCTGAAACTAGGTCTGATATGGGCAAACTATGGGAGAATTATTGTATTTCTGAGAGAATAAAGAAACAGCGGTACAATCACTCATTTTCAAATTTCTATTTTTGGAGAACATACGATCAGCAAGAAATTGACTTGATCGAGGAGTTAGATGGACAGATTTTTGCCTACGAATTCAAATGGGGAGACAAAACTGCAAAAATCCCATCAGGTTTTATTAATAGTTATCCTGATTCGGAGTTTACTGTTGTGAATAAACTTAATATGTTTGAGTTTCTTAGATGATTAGTTTTTATTTCGCAATAACTATTCTCTGCACAGAGACCTGACTATCGGTTTGTACCCGAATAAAATATGTGCCGCCATCCATATCTTCAATGTTGATATCGATTGGTGTTCCAGGTACTCCTCGAGCTTTTCCTCCTTGATAAACAATGTCGGACTTATTACTTATCATTTTTATGCTTTCAACATTTACTGGTTCGTTGAATTTAATGCTGATTAAATCGTCGGCAGGATTTGGATACGCATCGAATACTGTTGCTGAATTTTGTTGAGTACTGGAGATTCTACTTGATACTGAGTATGTAAAGTATGCTTTATAATTTTGAGTTGCATTGTTGTGGTAAAGTATTGTGTTTGTTCCGTCTTCGGCTTGAAAATATACTTCGATAACGTAGTTGCCGGGAGTTATTCCATCAAGAATGTTTAGATTGGTTTCTTCAGGACTATCATTCCACCAAAGTTGGTGCGTCCAATCTTCAACCCATTCGGAGTGCCAAGGAAGATTTGCATTAATAAATTCTCCTGGCGTATCTCCTACTTTGTAAATTCGGTAATACATGTCGGCATCAATAATGTCTCCATCTAATGTTTTTGCTACGAAAAGTTGACCAGATTTTAGATAAAGTTGACTAGTTTCATTTAGATTGCCAAAATTATGATTGTTAAAATCATTGTCGGTGTAAAAAATATCTTCTGCTCCACCTTCCCAAATGGCAATTGTAGCATAGTTTATCATTACATTTTGAGCAAGTAAAAACAAGCTTTGTAACAAAACGACCAAGAGTATAGATAATTTTTTCATTTTCGGTTGATTTCTGACACTTTGCAAATATACGAAATAAATATTATACAGTAAATTAAATTATTAACAAAAATTGAAACGTACATTCAACAAGCAAATGCAACTTTATTGTTAACAAAATTATAAAATATATTTTTAGGGCAATCATAATTTAGATTTTTTCTAGGTCTTCTATTGATTTTATACTGTATTTCAGTGATATCA
>JAQVGK010000499.1 GCA_028696755.1 Bacteroidales bacterium
TCAATTCGGGCTTTTTTTATGGCTTCCTGATCCAAATCATCAATTGTTGCAGTTGGGATAATCTGGGATGACCAATCATTGTTTGTATTTTGGCTTCGAATTGTTTCAAGTTCTACCAAATTTAATGCTCCCGTTTCTTCTCCATCCCTTCCATAGTAATGTCCTTCCCAAGCAATAGGAATCCCTCTTGGTGCTGGTGGTATTTTAAATAAAACAAGTCTGCTGTTTTGATAAATTAAGGTGTAAATTTCAGTAAAAGTAATTCTATTTGTTGTTTTATTTGCAATCTCAGCTTTTAAACTATCTAAATCCGGCCTATTGGGTCTATAATTACTACCAACAATTTCTCGAGGAATCGGTTTGTCTTTCATTCCAAAAACTAGCCACGCGGCATCTTTGTTTTTAAGATTTGCTTCGTTGGATAAGGCGGAGAAATATTTACCTAATTTGGTGAAATCGTATGTGTTTTTTGCTTCCTTAAACTCAACACATTCAGTCTCAGCATCCTGAACTTTAAATATTTCAACTAACTGTATTAAATCTTGCTCTGTCATATCTCAAATTCATTTTTTATTCTCTAACTTTAAGCTTACAAAAAATTTATATCGTTAAAAATAACGATAATTCAAAATATCGTCGAAATAAACGATAATCCAAAATATCGTCGAATAATATGATATATTTCTTTCTTTCCATTACTAATCCTCAATTACTTTTACCTTACCAGTTACAACCTCCGAAATTAAGGCGGTTTTGTATTCTTTGAGGAGGTCTATCTCTTTGTTTGTTTTTGAGATGATTTCATTTAGTCTATTTTGTTCGACATTAATAAAAGTAACTATCTCATTCTGCTCAATTATACAAGGAAAAGGGACTGGTATATTATTGATTGTAAATAGCGAAAGGTTTTTAATTGTTGAACCAGATAGTTCTCCATTTATAAAGTTTTTCGCTACTTCGGAATCTAAATAATGAAAGATAAATTCTTTGCACACATCTTCAGTACAATTAATATAAGCTACACTTTTACCAAGCATAACTAATTCATTGCTATATATCGCCAAACTTCCAATTGTTCCATTAATTGACATCAGAATTGTGCTACTATTGAGTATTTTTTTATTCGCTAAATATTCGTTTTCTGAAACACATTTAGTATTCTCTTTAAGGTTTATTTTTCCATCACAAATATTGTTTCCATTAATAAAAAAATACTCAGAATAATCAACATAGTTTGGAGTCCCATGCAATCCATCCCCAATTTTACTTGTTAAATACTTCAATTTCTTCACCTCCCATCCATCCGGAATCTCTCCCAACCACTCAACTCCACTATCTTTCATCGGCACATTAGGGTCAAGACCTTTTGTAACAGCTTGGTTTATCATTGCTGTGCGCTCTTCTTTTAAAAGCTCAATAAGCTTTTCTTTTTTCGAAATTAAATCATCAATTTGAGCGGTTTTGCGGTCGAGATAGGTGGCGATGGTGGTTTGTTCGGGGAGTGGGGGGATTAAAATTTTTAAATTAGCGATTGCTTCTTTCGTTAATTTTGGTTGAGCTGACCCAGATGCAACTACTGAATAATCAATTAATTCAAGTTGTTCGCAAAAGTATTTTATGTTTCCATTCTTCGAATCTAAAATATGAGCATGGTTATTTACCCAAAACTTTCCATCAGCAATAAATGCAAGGGGTGTTGAACGGCTTAGTATATTTGCGCCATCTTCACCAATAAGAATATAAGTGCCATCAAAAATGTAATCATCAATATAATCTATAATTCCAGAAGCTCCATAATATGGATAATCTCCTTTTTTATTTGACCTAGCCTCTGCTTCTAATGGAATTCGCTTGTTATTCAAAAAATCTAATTCCATTTTCAGTTTTAAAACCTTCCAATGTTCCGGAATCTCCCCAATCCATTCAATGCCGGAGTCTTTATATTTGTTGTATTTTTTCATTGTTTTAAGATTGGTTTGATTTTGCGATTTGAATGGCACGGTGTAATTTGTCTTTCCATTTGTGGCTAATGGCATTTTGAGTATAAAAACTTCGTTTCAATTCGTTATCTATTGCGGTTAGTTCAATTAAATGACTCCAGCTCAATTGTTGCGACAGTGTCGCAATATTTTGTTGGTCGAATGTTTTAGCCACTTTTACCATACGGGTTAAGGCCGAATAGGAAAAACCTTTACCGAGCTTTTGAGTTAATTCTTGCGACATTGTCGCAAGAATCTGTTTCCCATATTTAATTTTATCTTTTTGTTTTAATTCAGATTCTATATAATTCCCAATATACCAATACATTATGGATGTTTCTGCATTTAAATAAACAGCCACTTTGTTCCTTGTTTTTTCAACCAGCCTTGTAATCTTTTCAATTAAAGTAGTTGAAATTTGAACTAAGTTTGAATTATCCAATGCTTTCTCCATTCCAGAATCTTTATGTTTTTCGTATTGTTTCATTTAGTTATCTTACATTTGTTTAAAACACAAACATGTTTTGTCCAGCTAATTTCTCCAACCAGTGGTTGGAGATTTATATCGTTCTGATATTCAGCATAAAACTGAACCATATTCCATAAATTACTGGTAGAAAAACCACCCACACCCGGAAACTCTTTTTGCAATTCTTTAGATAATGTAGGTACAATTGCTTTCCCCCAGCTTTCTTTTTGCTTTTCGGCAATGGATTTCCCAAGTTCCCAATATAAATTAAGTAAATAGGTATTTACCGTTTTCAATGCTTCATACTGAGCTTGACGGATCTTATCCTTAATTTCCGCTATAAAATCTATTTGTATTTTTTCTAATTGCATGATTAATTGATAATATTCTTCATTAAACCATCAGTTTCTTCCTCTAATTTCAAAATATCTGCTCGTATTTCGTCCAGTGAGCGCAATGGTTTGTACTTGTAAAAATATTTTGTAAAATTTATTTCGTAGCCAATGTTGGTTTTGCTTTCGTCAATCCATGCGTCATCAACGTGTGGTAGAACCTCTTTGTTAAAATACTCTTGTATATCTTGTTTTAACGGAATATTCTCAGTATCGCGTAAGCTGCTGTCGGCTTTTGGTTTTCCGTTTTTTTCTAAAACAATCTCGCCGTCGGCATTTCTCAGTGGTCTTTCGACTGTTACTTTTGAATAGCCAA
>JAQVGK010000500.1 GCA_028696755.1 Bacteroidales bacterium
ATGAGTTAATTTGGATTATTGTGTTTTACGAGTAATTTGTGCAATTGTCTGATATTCAGCTAGTTACACAATTCTGTCATTGGTAGAACAATAAACAGTCATCAATCGTCCAATATCTCCTTCAATGCATTAATTGTTTTTGCTGGAGCATAGCACAAAAAAAGCCATTTCTCGGCCTGCGACATATTTTTTGGTCCACCTGTTTCTGCATGCCATAAAATTTGAGTTTGATTAGCTGAAATCTTAGAAATTTTCCAAACTGACTTGTACCTTGTTATTCTCTCGAATTTTGGATTTAAAGCTTTGTAATCTGGAATACAATTCTGGGTAATAAAAAATGAATTATTTGATTCACTTACATTTATTTCGAGAAATGCCTCACTATCTTTATAAGGCCATGGAACAGAAATAATTTGACGATAAATAAAACCTGATTCTGTTTTCTCGCAAAACTCAACTTTTTTGCAATTGTAAACCCAAAAAGTAAAACTTTTGTAATCGATGACTTTGTTAAAAACTTCAATAATATTGGCATTTACAACAAAACTTGTTCTAATTTTAAAATCCTTATCGTTTGGATTTAGTTGATAGAATATTTCTGGATTCTTGCACCTATTACATTTTTGCCATTCCTGAGCATCTAAAATATTAGAACAAGAAAATATGAGCAGCAGAACCGCTGACAGAAACTTATTCAAAGCTAAAACTCTTTATATTGGTATCTATCAACTTGTCGTATTCAGTCATCAACATTCGCAAATACTTATTATTTGCGCCAAAGTTTATCTCGTTGATGCATCTAATTGGTAAAATCTTTGGCGAAGTTCCCGAAATAAAAGCTGCATCAAAGTTATCGAGTTCCGACAAATGAATATTTTTTTCGACTAGCTGCATTCCACAATTTTGGGCTATTTCAATGATATACTTTCTAGTTATACCTAGCAGTATATCTTGAGGCAATGCTGAATAAAGTTTATTTGATTCAATAAAAAAGATGTTTGAACGACTGCCCTCGGTAATTTTATTGGATTTGCTAACATAAATAACCTCAAACACATTCTGAAGTGAAATAATCTCATCGGTTCTTTCTCTAAGCGACTGATTCCAGATTTTACTATTTGGGTTTTCTCGAGTATGCAAGTAGGTTACAGTACTAACTCCATTCTTATAATCATATTCTGTTGGATAATGATGTATAATCTGCTTGGCCGACAATTTTGAGATAACACCATTATCATCAATAATAATTTCGAGTTTAATATTACCGATGATTATTTTGTTTGAATCAATAATATTTTTTATCGCTTCAACGAAATCCTTCAAACTCAAAACAGCATTTGGTTTAACTGACTGTATAGAGCTTAACATTCGCTGAAAATGATCAGTCGCAAATAGTGGTTTTGAATTAATTATTCTGATTACTTCGTAAGCTATCATCTTAAATTGATTTTATAACTTCAACCAAAACATTGCTTAGTTTATCAACAGATTTGCGAAAATTTTGCATTACGATTTCTATTGATACTGGCTCCTCACCCACCTTCCAGCAATCATAATCAGTTGATATAGCAATAACTGCATAAGGGATTCCGGCTTCGTTGGCTAAAGCAGTTTCGGGAGCAGTGCTCATATTTATTAAATCGGCTCCCCAACTTCTAAACATGTGAGATTCGGCTCTAGTCGAAAATCGTGGACCTTCGATGGTAATGATAGTACCTTTACGATGAAACGAAACTTCAGCATTTTCACAAGCAGAGAAGATCTTTTCGCGCAAAAAAGAAGAATAAGGATCTGCCATCGGACAATGATTCATTTCTCCAGGTGCAAAGGAGTCGTAAAATGTATTGTTACGGTGCTTGGTAAAATCGATGAACTGATCTGCAATTACAAAATCGCCAGGCTTAATTTCCTCTCGAAGACTACCACAAGCTGTTGTTGCAATTATATGAGTGCATCCCAACGATTTAAGAGAAGCAATATTTGCCCTATTGTTTACATGTGTTGGCGTGATTGTATGATCTTGCCCATGACGAGAAATTAACGCCACTTCTTTACCTTCAATAGTACCAACAATGAGAAACGGTGAAGGATTTCCATACTCCGTTTCTACTAAAACTTTTTGTGGATTCTTTAAAATCCCACTTTTTTCAAAACCAGTTCCACCAATTATTCCAATCATACTATCTATTTATCATCATCATCTTCTTCTTCCTCTTTGTCATCGTCACTACCTGGAATTGTAACTGCAATAGTTTTAAGCGCAGCCTTTTTCTTCACATTATCTGGCTTTGGAGTGCTAAGAGCAGGATTGTCAATCAACTGTAAATCGTACAACAGCAAAGGATCTCCAGGAAAATAACGAAGCCCACGATTTGCAATATTTCTTGCGCTATCAGTTAATGGAACTTCTCTATTGATAAGATGATTAATGTAATAATCAAAAGCATCTATCATTATAAATTCCGTATTTGCAACATTTTTTGGACGTTGTGTATCCATAGTTTTATAAACATCACGAATAACAGGAAAACCTGTGGTTGTATCACCAGTCATAGCGCATAAAACACCATGCATGTACAAAATATTTACATCGGTATATGTTTTCATAATTTTACGCATAAACGAAGATGCCTTTGGTGTTTTCTTAATTGACATATAATGGTCGATGTAATAAATTCCAGTTATAGCAATCTCTTCGAGCATAAAATCATTCTTCGGAAAATAAAATTTTGCTTTCTTGTCCTTCTTTTTTGCAATAACGGAGTATTTGAGGGCATTCTTATATGCATTAACATATTCTGGAATTTTATACAATAGAGTAGTATCTTCTAATCCCATCAGAAAAATTTTAGCATACGACGAAGCCAAATAAAGATAAACCTCTGCGTCGTTTTGGTATTTTTCCTGTAAAATCATTCTGTCAGCTTTAAAAGCACAGTCTTCCCACCTTTGTTCTGCATAATAATCGGCGAGCTTATCATGAACACCATCAATTACCTGTGCTCTCGAAATAGTTGCAGCAGAAAGCACAATAAATAATAAAACAAACTTTTTCATACAATTTAAATTTCGCGTTGAAAATATAATTTTTTAATAAAATCTCAAAAAGTATTATTGCTAAGATTTTAAAAACTTTTCAACGAT
>JAQVGK010000501.1 GCA_028696755.1 Bacteroidales bacterium
AATCCTCCATTTGTATAGCATTATTGCATTCTGAGTATTATTTTCGAAACTCGTTTGCTCATTCCATGCCATTACTTTACAATTGCAATTAAGTGAGATGCTATCCGCAGCCGTCTCTGAAATTATGGCCAAAGCATTTTTCTCACATTCATTATCATTAAAGTTTGGCCGATCGGCATTCATAAACGCAATTGAAATAATGATTATAAATGCTAAATATAGCTTTTTCAAATTATTCTTTAATGAACTTATTATGAAAGCAGATCCAGAAGCAAAAATGTAAAATACTACTATCGTTACGGGCAGTATCGTATCATATCTAAGTACAAATGGTCTATAATCTCGATATCCACCTAATGGAAGGAATACAATATATAATATGCAAAAAGCAATAGCCCATAAATGGGATTTTCGCAATTTCACCGACTGTTCTGCTTTAATCGATTTAATAATTAAGATATTTGCTATGCAAAACAGGAAGAGCATAGGGAATGCTGGTTTTTGAAAAAATTGTAAAAATAATCCTTTAGGTAATAATCCATAAATTTCGCTTATTGGCATTTGGTACAATGTGTTTACTTCGTTGTATGTGCCAAGGTATAGTGAGTAAATCGACAAAACCGATGCTGGAACCAGAAAAAATAGGTAGTCAAAAGGAACTGATTTAATTGTTTCTAGTACAGAATTCAGTGTGAGTCTTTGAAATTTCTGTCTGATTTGAGAAACAAAAAAATGTGCAAATGCCAGAAAACTAAATATTAAAATTACCCCAGGGTTTAGTGGACCACTTAAACAAACTGGAAAAACAAGAAGTATCGCAATTAATTTATGAAACCAGTTTAGTTTTAACTCTGTTTTGTAATAAACCCTAAGTATAAATGGTAGTAAGTAAATCAACAATAGAAGCATTGGCAATGTGTAGAAAAACAAGTAAGTGTTCGATTTTTCAATAATTCCCATGTGGTTTTGATAGCCATAAACTTGAAATAATGGTGTAAGCAACAGTGCAAACCATAAGAATCTTTTGTCAAGTATTTTTTTATTTCCAGAAAAAATCATCGAAAGAACTAGTAAAAAAGAAATATGTAATACAATTTTAGCAATAGCCCCAGACCAATAAACACTTTCAATTGGTGACATAAAATTCTGCAAGAAGATTGGCATTTTATTGAAATAATGATACATTGTCCAGTGACTAAAAAACCTGTTTGGGTTCGGATATTGTGTGTCTTCAAAAATTGCGTATAATCCAAAAGGGTGATTTAGAACTGGTTTTACGTTTTCAGCAGGGATTAATCCTCCTGCCATGTCCCAGTCTAACGGATTGGCTAGATATTGCCTAAAAGAATACGCTATATCAGCCAACAGTAACAACACTATTAGAGCTATGAGTAATTTGTTTTTAGTTTTACTGGAAAGCATGTAGTGTTATTTCGGTTGATGTTCTTTTCTTAACAAATCATTTAATTCTTTCACCGGATTAAAAGTAATTAGCGGCACTTCGGCAAATACTGTAATCCAGTCAGACATTGCTCCGTTCCAAAGCCCAGGATGTTCTAAAACTCTAATGTTTTTACCATTATAAGTTTTATCTGAAACAAAGCCTGCGTCTTTATCCACAAATTTATTCAAGTCAAACTTATTGCCATCAGGATCGTTTAGATAACACACTAAATCAACTGGGTTAAAATGTGTTGCATTATTAAAATGTTCGAGCTGGTCGGGTAAACTAAGATTTATTTGTGCTTTTTCTACAATTTGCAGGCTAATATTTCCACTTCCATCTTTTACCCAGAATGGCCCACCACCAGGTTCTCCAGTATTTTTAACCATTCCACAAACTCTGATTGGACGATAAATAAATTTACGGATATCAGCCAATAAATCTTGTGAATTGCTAAAATTGGCACCAGCATTTTGGCTTAAATATTGAGCGGTTTCATTAAGCACAGACGAATCTGGCTCGCTATTGATTGCTTTGTTTATCCTACTCATGTTCTCGACCAACTCAATTAACATTCCACCTAACATTTTTTTCCAGATTACTGTTTCGGGAAGATAATCGCCATGTGTAAGATTGTCAATATTTTTGATAAAGATGATGTCAGATTCTAACTTATTAAGATTTTGAATTAACGAACCATGTCCGCCAGGACGCAATAATAAATTTGAGTTATTATCACGAACAAGCTCTCCATCTTCATAAAGTGAAATTGTATCGGTTGACTTTTCCTGAACAGAGAAATCTACTTTAAAAGTATAGCCAGTTTTTTTTCTAATTTCACTTAGTTTCTCTTTAAAAGCTTCTTCAAACTCGGGTGAAACTGTAAGGTGTATTGTAAAATCTTTTGCACCTGGACACATAGCTGCAGCTTCGTGCAGGTGTTCTTCAAATGCTGTGTGCGAACCGTCTGGGTAGTTGTGAAACTCGATTAATCCTTTTGGGATTCCTGCATATCCAAGGCCTGAATATAAGATCTTGTCGGCTAGCTGTTCCAAATCTTGTAAATCGTCGCAGCAGGATTTTAATGTTTTGAAGAAAGCAAATTTTTCGATTTGTTCAAAACCGGATTTAACCGAATAAAATCCACCATCGTTTAGATTCTTGAGATTTGGATCCTGATGAAACGAAATCAATCGTTTAAACATGCGTGTTGCAGCACCTGATGCCGGAACAAACTTACAAATTTTATAATCTTTAGATTTGTCGTCAAAATTTGCAACGAGTTTTTGTGGATTATCATCAATCACAATTCCTTTTTCCGGTGTTGCAGGAGCATTAATTGTTACAAAACAATCATTTTTTTTGAGCAAATCAACCTGATATGTGGCATCTTTATCGGAAATTCCAAAACTATTCAGAAATTTTATGTCGCTGGGTTTTAGCATAAAACAAATTTTGACGCAATTTAAGTCTTATTATTAATTTACACAATAAAATTCGTTGAGTTTTTTTCTGTTTGGAACATTGATTAAGAAAATTTCAATTAATTTTACATCAAAAAAACTATGCATACATCCGAAACAATTTATACAGGGAATTTACGAACTACAAACAAACACATGCGTTCTGGACAAGAAATAATTACCGATGCACCAATCGACAATAAGGGCAAAGGAGAGGCATTTTCGCCAACCGATCT
>JAQVGK010000030.1 GCA_028696755.1 Bacteroidales bacterium
AATATCTTTACTTTTTGATTACTTTAGCATCGCTAATATTTTTTAGTGCTTTTACTCATGCTCAGAATTATCAGACTTTCAACTCTGGTAGATTATCATATTTTGAGGATGCAGGTCACAATGTTAAATCCGTTAGAATCGATTCAGTGCATTTTGACACAGATTCTGTTTTATTTCCGATGGGAAATATTAGACCAATTGATTGGAATTGTTACAACCCAACAGGTCCTTCTTGGCTTGGGGGAAAAATTATTATTGAAGGCAATGGTCAAAATTTGTTTTTCAACAAAAACAATGACACCATTCTCATAACGACAAATGCGTTATTAAATCAAGATTGGATTGCTTTTCAGATCCAAGATAGCATGATTGTTAAGGCACAAGTCAACGATGTGGATACTCTGAGTTTTTTAGGGTTGAATGATTCTGTAAAATTTATTTCGTTTCAAGTTTATAATGATGCTATGACACCTGTAAATCATGTCTTAAACACATTTGAAATTGTTTTGAGTAAAAATTATGGGATTGTTAAAACACTTAATTTTTATAATTTCCCGGATATAGAAGATTGTTATTTCGAGTGCGAATATTTGAATGAGTTTTACATCATAGGAATATCAAACCCGTTTACAGGAGTGCAAAATTTTACCTCGTTAGATATTTTTAATTTTCAGCCTGGTGACGAATTGCATGTTAGCGAAGGTTATAGCTCATTTTTTAGCTGGAATAGTTTCACACAAAATAAGATATCTCGTTGCTTGGCCAGATATGATTACTCAGATTCGATATTTTATGATGTAGAAACGACAGTCGCCACCTGGAATTATAACGATGGAGAAACTATTTACAATTTTTATATCGACACAATAGTTGAAAAGTATTATTTAAATTCACTGCTTTCTTGTTTCCCTGACGAAGCATTTGAGGATGGCTACGATATGACGGCACTTAAGATGATAAGCCAACCGCACTTGGCAAAAGTTGATAATAATGCTTACAGATTTATTTTTGATGGTGATGATTGCTGGTCTCTATTGATGGCTGATGGGTTTCTTCCACGATATGAATATTATTACGGGTTGGGTGGTCCATATTATTCCGAAACACAAGGAAATATGGGAGATGTGGGATCAAGAACCTTAGTTTATTATAAAATTGGAGAAGATACATGGGGAACTCCTTTGGTATTATCCGGATTAAAATCTCAGCAAACTGAAAACGAATTTACAATATACCCTAACCCTGCAAATGAAGAAATTAGATTTACAGTTCCTTCTGAGATAATCACATGTTGTGTCGAAATTTATAATCTTCAAGGAACACTAGTCTATTCAGATCATTTTAA
This sequence comes from Bacteroidales bacterium, assembly GCA_028696755.1. The sequence continues at coordinate 1,346 of JAQVGK010000030.1, forward strand.
TAAAATTAACAACAAGATTGACGTGCAGTTTTTGCCAAGTGGAGTATATATGCTAAAAGTAACCCTCCCTGATTCAACATTTTTTAGTAAATTTGTAAAGAAATAATATTAAAGTGCTATAAATGAGATTTAATTTAATTGTATGCTTGCTTATTTTATTAAGCAGCTCATATTGCAATACCTTCTCCCAAAACTACCAATCCCTAAACTCAGGTAGAACAATTCTTTACAAAAATTCTGAAGGCACTATCCGCGTTGTAGAGCCAATAGGCTCTATCGAAGAAACAGACTCAGTTCTTACATCATTTAATGTTATAAATCAAATTTCGGACGACTGCTATGCCCCCGATGCTGGATCATGGATTGGAAAGCAAGTTATCATTAAAAGTAACGGGGACAACATCTTTTTCAACCAAAACAATGATTCGATTTTGATAAAAACAAGTGCCACATTAAATCAAACATGGCAGATTTATCACGACAATTCAGTTATTATTCTTGCTCAGGTTACAGATGTTGACACTTTAACATTTTGCGGAATTAACGACTCGATTAAAACAATTTCTTTTCATGTTCTTGATCTCGATATGAATCCGATAGCACATGAATTAAACTACCTTTCAATAATTCTTAGCAAGAACTATGGACTAATTAGAACTCTAAACTTTTTGTATTTTCCAGAAAACACATTAACTGGATACGAACATTATTCGCCGCCACTCGAAGAATACGAAATTTGCGGAATACAAAGCAATGCACTCTGCACTCAAAACCTAAATTACTTAGATGTTTACGACTTTCAGCCAGGTGACGAATTACATATTAATTATTACCGACTAACCACGTGTTGCGACGAATCGACCCAAACAATTTTAAAATATCTTGAGCGCGAAGATTTTGAAAACAGAATCGAATATCGTGTCGAAAGGGAATATTTTCAGCAATTATCAGTTTATGGCACTCCATCAGAAACCTACGTACACGATACAATTACCGAAATTTACGAGCCATGGGCAGAGTTCGATCTTTTGCCTGGCGAAATTATTTTTAACGAAAATCTTGCCTATTGTTTTAAAATGATTGATGGCGAACACCCACTCAAAACTCCATTAGACAAAGGAGGCATTATCGAATTATCTGAACCAGATTGCTGGTCATTACCAGTTTTCGAGGGTTGTTCAACTGGTAACTACATCAAAAAACTTGGCGGACCATATTTCCATTGCGAGACAAGCGAATCTATCACTATCAAAGAACTAGTTTACTATTCATCGGGTGGCGAGACATGGGGCGAACCATTGATAATTTCTAAAATTGAAGAAAATAATTTAAAAAATAAAGTTTCAATATTCCCAAATCCAGCAAACAATAGTTTCTCGGTATCTGGCGAGAATATTTATAATATTGAATTATTAAACAGTCTAGGTCAAGTCCTTTTACAAACAGAATCTACTGGTAAAATATTTATCGGCAATCAACCTGCGGGGATATATTTTGTGAAAATAAATTTGTATGATTCAATCATTATGAAAAAACTTATAAAACAATAAATTTTATACTTTTGCTTAAAATCTATTGTTGCCATGAAATATTATTTGATTTTTGTTTTTCAGATTATTGTAATTACAAATTGTTTAGCACAGGATAAAATCAAAGTTTACTTTAACCATTGGTGCGACAACTCAGCCTCACCAATTGCGGATGCAATTTGGACGGAGAATTTTGAAGATACAATTATTGCTTACATAAACTCGGCACAGATAAGTCTCGACATCTGCAATTACAACACTGGCTCATTGCCAATTGTAACAGCAATTAATAATGCTTATTCGCGAGGTGTTACAGTACGCTACATCGCTGCTGCCAATACAGGAACCAATAATGATGAAATCGACCAACTTTCTTCATCAATTCCGTTTATTCAAAGACCCGATGATGGCGAGGTTATGCACAACAAATTTTTGATAATTGATGTGGCAAATTCTGACAAAGCTACTATTCTAACAGGTTCGACCAATCACACCTACAATTCGTGTCACGACGATTACAACAATATGGTAATTATTCAGGATCAGGCACTTGCAAGTGCTTACAAAACCGAATTCGAAGAAATGTGGGGAAGCAATACAAACACTCCTAACCCTGCAAATGCAAAATTTGGTACCGACAAAACCGATAATACTCCACATAGTTTTAATATTGACGGAATTCCAGTTGAACTGTACTTTTCACCTTCTGATGGAACGACATCGCATATTGAATCGGCAATTCGTTCAGCAAATACCGATATGCAGTTTGCTATGCTTACTTTTATAAATAATGATCTTGGTGACGCTGTTATTGACATTCATGATGCTGAGGTAAATGTAAAAGGTATTATTGAGAACATTCTCTATTTTGGTTCAGAATACACTGGATTGGTTAATGCCGGTGTTGATGTTCTTTCGCACATGACCGAAGCAAATTTCTTTCATCACAAATACGCAGTTGTGGATGCTACAAATCCAGCAAGTAATCCTCTTGTTATAACTGGTTCGCACAACTGGACAAAATCTGCTGAAGAAGATTACGATGAAAACACCCTGATTATTCACAGTGCCGAAATTGCAGCAATGTATTATGAGGAATTTATGGCAAGATGGGCAGATTTAACAGGAGCACAAATTCCATCCTATTTGACTCTAGAAAAACCATTAGTATTATTAGACCCTTCGACTGAAGAGATAAATATTATTTCCAAATCACCTTGCAATTTCAAAGTTTACAACAGTATTGGGCAAGTTGTATTTTCACAATCGAACCTTAGTAATAACTTCAAAATAAATGCTAACCAACTCATGTCAGGATTTTACACGGTAGTTGTCAATACTAAAGAAACCTCCCATTCAGAAAAGATTGTCATAAGTAAAAAAAGGTGATTTCACCAAAATGTTTCAAAATTAGGAATCAAAAGTTTTGATTTTACCAAAATAGTATATATCTTTGTGATATACTAAAAAGGAATATTATGAAAACTCTTTCGCTCAAACTAGACGACATGGTTTTTCAGGAAACAGAAAAATTGCTTGAGAAAATTAAGAAACCGAGAAATCGTTACATAAACGAAGCAATTAATTACTATAATCAAATCCAGAAAAAGAAAATCATTGCAAAAACTCTTATTGCAGAATCAAAGCTTGTGAGTGAAGAATCCATGAAAGTACTTGCTGAATTTGAAAACATTGACGAAAATGATAATTAAAAAGTTTGAAATATGGTTAGCGAATCTTGATCCTAGATATGGGAGTGAGACTGGCAAGACTAGGCCTGTCCTAATTGTACAATCTGACTTGTTAAATAAAGTACATCCTTCAACTCTAATTTGCCCAGTGACAACAAATGTAAAACCTAGTAGTCAAATACTTAGAGTGAACATAAAAAAAGGAACTGCAAATGTTCTAGAAGACTGTGATGTAATGATTGATCAGTTAAGAGCAATAGACAATAAAAGACTGATAAAAAAAATTGGTTCGCTACCAAAACATCTTTCCGACAAAGTGATGGAAAACATTAAAATCGTCTTAGACATTGAAGACTAGTTTTTGGAATTAACCAGAATTATCAACTATCATTCTTCAGTTTTTAAACTGTTTTATTTCAACTCCAATAAAAAAAATACCACACAATCAATTTGTTTATTTGCAAAGTCTAAAACAAATATGATTTATGGAAACAATACTATTAATAATTGGAGGAGCTTTTATCCTTTTTATTGCTTATGCTTTTATAATGGCAAACAGGATGCGCAAAAAACCTGCTGAGCCAGACAGCGAAAAAATCAAGATTCTTAATGATAAAACATTTGCTTCTCAAATAAAATCGGGTGTAACTCTGGTTGATTTCTGGGCTCCTTGGTGTATGCCATGTAAGATGATGATTCCTGTGTTAAACGAACTGGCCGATAACCCTGAAAACACAGCAACAATTGCTAAGCTAAATGTTGACGAAAATCAACAGACTGCGGCTAAATACGGCGTGCGAAGCATTCCCACGTCAATAATTTTCAAAAACGGTAAAGAAGTTAAACGAATTGTTGGAGTAAAACCTGTTGATTATTTGGTTAAACAAATAAAAAGTGTTTAACCCAGCACAAAATATTATTGTTAGGATTTAGCTTGGAGCGGTGTTGTAGTTTGCTTGCAACACCGCTTTTTTATCTAATTTTAACTGGACGTCCGTTTCCATCAACTGCTGCCATTATAAATTTTGCAGTTGCTACTGGGTTTATAATATTATTAGCATTGATAAATGCACTTATCTCAATTGTCATCGTTGCTCCTCTCATCGACGTTATCTTGCTGAGTATTTCTATCAGATCTCCATTTTGAGCAGGATTCAAAAACTTAACTCTTTCAACACCCACTGTTACTATGTGCTTGCCTGTATTCTTTGTTGCACAAATAAAAGCCTGTTCATCCATCCATTTCAACAACTGACCACCAAATAGTTTCCCATGTGTATTTAGATCTGCTGGCATAACTGCCATAGTTGCTAATGATTCTGTTTTATTCATAGTGTTAATAATTTTTTTGCAAAAATATGTAAATTAATTTGCTTTATGAACTATTGTTCATTATTTTTGCAATGAACAAATGATTATAACAAATGTCGCCTAGAGGAAAACGAATAAGAAAGATGCTTAATCCTCCAATAATTAAAGGATTGAAGCCGTATGGTATGCCAGAAAACATTAGCCCCGAGAACGAACTTGTTGTAATGCTTTACGAAGAATACGAATCCATTAAACTTTGTGATTACGACATGCTTAATCATCATGCTGCATCGGAGCTAATGGGAGTTTCGCGTCCAACATTTACAAGAATATATGCATCAGCACGACAAAAAATTGCTTTAGCTCTGGCAGAAGGCAGACAACTAAGAATAGAGGGTGGTAAAGTTTGTTTCGACAGTAACTGGTTTGAGTGCAACAACTGCAAATGTTATTTTAATAATCCAGATAAAGAGGTTGAACCAACAAATTGTCCTCTTTGCGGAAGTAAAAAAATCCTTGAAACGGCAAACCATTTGAGCGACATTAGCAAATGTGACGATAGAATTGATGAATGCATTTGCACCGAATGTGGCTATCTTTCGATTCATACACATGGAAATCCTTGCCGATTGGAGGTATGCCCACATTGCGAAATTCCATTGCGACGACGAAATAATAAAAAATAACACAAATAATATGAAAACAGCAATCACATCAACAGGATCAAGTTTAGATTCAACAATAGACCCAAGGTTTGGACGTTGCTCCTACTTTGTAATTTATGATACTGAGTTAAAATCATTTGAATTTATTCCAAATCCGAATAAAAACGCCGAAGAAGGTGCGGGTCCAGCATCAGTTCAGCTTGTTGCAGGAAAAGGTGTCGAAAAAATTGTTTCAGGCGAGTTTGGTGTCAAAATAAAATCTCTCCTCGACACCTTAAAGATACAGATGATTATGATTAAAGATCATAACAAAACTATTCAGGAAATAATTGATATGTTAAATCATTAAATTGTAAAATTATGCCAAATTTTGATCAAACAGGCCCTGCCGGACAAGGTTCGGGAACAGGACGCAAAATGGGGAAATGCTTCGGAAACCAAAATGCAAATTCAGGTCGTGGTCGTGGCATGAAAAACGGTAACGGGAATGGTGCCGGAAATGGACGAGGAATGGGACGCGGTAAAGCGAACAATCCTAACACTAACGGGTAGTTATTGATAGTTTTGAACTCAGGCTTGCGGGGAGACTTTAGAGTAGCTTTTTCATTTTCCCGCTTGCCTTTTTAAAGAATAATAGTAACTATTTAGGTCGTTGCTAAATTATTTAATCGGTGATCTGTGATCTGTAATCTGTACAGATTCTGCCTTTTTAAACAAAAGTGGAATCCGAAAAAGCAAAAGTGATTATACAATCACACCGATTACCGACTTTACCTTGAGCAGCGCCGAAGGTTACGAAAATTGAATCAAGTTTACCAGAATAATTAAATTATTACAAATAATAATTAAAAAAGATATGAAGAAGATTTTAGCATTTCCATTAGAGAATGGAATTTTATGTGCGCATTTTGGACATTGTGAAAAATTTGCAATTGTCGAAGTTGAAAACGATAATATTATTAATATTAAAGAACTTACTCCTCCTGAACATGTTCCAGGATTATACCCAAGGTGGGTTGCCGGATTTGGAGTTACAGATGTAATCGCTGGCGGCATGGGCCAACAGGCAATAAACTTGTTTAATCAACAAGGGATAAACGCTTTTGTTGGTGCACCACTTAAATCTGCAACAGAACTAACAAAAGAATTTATATCTGGCAACTTGAGTTTAAACGCAAACTATTGCAATCACGACCACGGACACGATCATGGTAATTGCCAGCACTAACAATCAGATCGACCAGCGCTGCCGAGAGTGTTTTGTTAAAGGATTCGAACGAATGCTTGCTAAATTTAGTTTTCAACCACAAAAAGAGGCCCAGCTTAGAGAATTCTTTAACAACACTTTCTCTGATATGGCTGTTTGTCAGGCTCCATATATGCAACAAATACTCAATCAGGGAATTAAAAAAATCTCAGGAATAGAAGATTTGTACATAGAAGAAAAAACTTCATCAAATGCAATGGCCGCAAAAGCAATAGAAGGAATAAAAAGTGATTTTATCTATGCTGGAAAACATTTCGAAGCGCTTACAAAACTAGCAATTGCTGGCAATGTAATGGATTACGGAGCATTCGAGTCATTCGATTTGTCGTCAGCAATTATCAAGGCTTTAAATACCGAGCCAGCTATAAATCAAACCAATCTTCTCTTCGAGAAAGTACTAAAAGCCGAAAAAATTCTTTACCTAGGCGACAATGCAGGCGAAATTGCATTCGACAAATTATTTATAGAGACTTGCATGTCCGACAAAGTAGTTTTTGTAGTCAGAGACAAGCCTATACTTAACGATGTCACAATAAAAGATGCAGAAGAAACAGGAATGACAAGAGTGGCAAAGGTTATCTCTAATGGATTTGATGCCCCCTCTACGATTTTAAGTCGTTGCAGCAGCGAATTTCTCGATTATTATAAAAATGCCGATTTAATAATCTCTAAAGGACAAGGAAATCTCGAAGCTTTAATTGATCAAGATGATGAAAGATTATTCTTTTTGCTTATGGTTAAATGCGACGTTATTGCCGAACGACTGAATGTTGAGAAAAACAGTTTTATTGTTATGAATTCGACTTATGAATACTAATAAAAATAGAATTTCAATTGCTATTGCAAGCGGGAAAGGAGGTACCGGAAAGACATTGGTTTCAACATCGATGTTTTATACAATTTCGCAAAAATATAACGATGTTGTCTTAGTTGATTCGGATGCAGAAGAACCAAACGATCTGATATTTTTCAAAACAAATCTCAAAAGAACACTTGATATAACTCAGAAAGTACCCGTAATTGACACATCAAAGTGCACATATTGTGGCAAATGTCACGATTGGTGTAATTACAATGCGATTTTCATACTCCCTCCAGCAAAAATAATTAAGGTTATTGATGAACTTTGCCATGGATGTGGAGCTTGTAGCGTTGCATGCAAACACGGTGCTATAAGTGAAAAAGATGTATTAATGGGAACAGTATCTGAATATTCCACTGCTGATGGACAGACAATTTACGAGGCCAGAATGAAAAACGGTACTATGACGCCTGTTCCGGTAATAAAAGCATCTCAAAAACACTCAAAACAACATAAAATTAGAATTATAGATTCTCCACCTGGCACATCTTGTCCATTTATTCAGACAGTAGCCGGAGCCGACTATGTTATTTTAGTTACCGAGCCAACTCCATTTGGATTGAGCGACCTAAAGCAATCTGTGGAAACTCTTCAGACAATGAATAAATACTATGGAGTTATAATAAATCGAGCAGGTTTGGGCAACAGAGAAATTTACAATTATCTCGATGATGAAGATATTGAACTGCTTGGCGAAATTCCTTTCGATCGAAGCATTGCTTTGCATTACTCGGAGGGAAGATTACTTTCTGAAGTGATGCCCGAATTTTCGGAGAAGCTTGAAAAAATATTTGACTATTTATTGATAAATTATGGAACTGGCAATAATTAGCGGAAAAGGCGGAACCGGGAAAAGCAGTATAACAGCTGCAATAACAGCGTTGCTACAAAATGTTGTACTCGCAGATTGCGATGTAGATGCTGCAAATATGTATTTACTGTTTTCTCCTGAAAATACCGAAGTAAAATCATTTAAAGGAGCAGAAAAAGCAGTAATTGATTACAGCATTTGTACTAATTGCTCCAAATGTATGTTGTATTGTCGTTTTGATGCAATTGATAAACCTAAAGGCAAAATAACAATTTCGGATGTTTTTTGTGACGGTTGTGGCTTGTGTGAAAAAGTTTGTCCTGTTAACGCAATTAAAATGATTCCATCCGAAAATAGCAAAATGATTAGTGGCGATTTCCGTTTTGGGAAAATGGTTTATGGGAGATTGTCTCCAGGCGAAGAAAATTCGGGAAAACTTGTAAACATGGTAAGGGATAAAGCTAAAGAAATTGCAAAACAAAATAATATTGAGCACATTATTATTGATGGCCCTCCCGGAATTGGCTGCCCAGTTATATCTACAGTCACAGGAGTTGATTATGCCTTAATAGTTACCGAACCAAGTTTATCAGGCTTGCTCGATCTGCAACGAACCCTAGATCTAGTTTCCAATTTTAAAACAAGCTGCGGCATAATAATTAATAAATCCGACCTCAACCCCGAAATGTCTCAAAGAATTAGCCATTTCTCTTCTAGCAAAGGGATACCTGTACTTGGACAAATAACATTTGACACTGCTTTTGTGGAGTCAATGGTCAAATGTAAATCTATTGTCGAACATTCTCCGCAGAACGATGTTATAATCGAGTTAAAAAATGTATTAGAAAAAATAATAACCAAGAAATAACATGAAAAACAGAAATGAAAAAGAATGGCTTGTTCCAATTATCGACTTCTCAAAATGTGTAAAATGCGAAGAATGTATAGCAGCTTGTCCTCATCATGTAATCAAAAGAGAAAATTTGCTTTCTTGCTCAAAGTGCATTAAATATTGTGTTTTTATGGACGTTTCGTGCAAATCGAGCGATTATTTCTTTGAATATGAATTATGCGATTCGTGCGGAAAATGCATTGAAGCCTGCACTCATGGAGCAATAAAAATGGTAGTAAAACAAATAAATACAAATTTTTAACATTTAAACTTAAAAAAAATGAAATCAATTTCTTTATGGACAAGAAAATTCCAGTCGGTTGTTGACAATGGAAGAAATCACAGTATGGTAATAGATTTACCTGAGGCAAAAGGTGGAATTAACAGCGGACCAACAGCTTTAGAACTTTGTGTGATGGGACTTAGTGGATGTATTGGAACTATATTCGCAATGGTTGCCGAAAAAATGCGTTTACAGTACGACAAAATGGAAGTTGAACTTGATGCTAATCAAAAAGATAATGCACCAACAATTACTGATGTACATTTTGTTTTCAAAATTCAAACTGTCGAAGGAATTGAAAAAATCGAAAAATGTTTAGAACACACTTTGGCAACTTGCCCAGTTGGTGTTCTATTTAAACAAGCTGGGGTAGAAATTACAAACGAAATTGTAATAATGTAATTCTGATTACACGATTTTTCAAATAGATTTACTCATTTAAGTCACTGGGCGTTTCGAGAAATGAAACGCCTTTTTGCATTTTGTCAATCTTTTTCTTGCTTTTTTAACATTTATTCCGTAAATTGTATAAATTTAAAATTCAGATTTATGCAAAGCCCTGACAACCTATTAACAATCAGGAAGCTCTTCAATTTTTCGCTTAATATCATGGATTTTCATGATGAATTATGCGACCAGAAGAAAGCACCGATCGCAAAACGGGTATGGCTGTCGACCCTAAATGGCGTTTGTGCATTTCAAAAATTTCTGGCTGCCGAAAAAATGATGGAGAAAAAAGAAAACATTACTCAGGCATCTGCACATTTTAAAAATGTTATCTATTGGCTCGAACAATGCGAAAAATCAGGTTATCTTTTCGATGAAAAGCTAATCATTGAGGCTCACGAATTATTTGAGTTTTGTCGCTCTCAAAATCTTGCAAATGCTGTTTAATTATCTCTTCTGCTCTTGGTTGTACATATAAATCGCATCTCTCTTGATCATTTCATCAAGTGTAACTCCATTTGCCTTTGCTTTTTTCTCGATATGCGACAACCACTTTGGATCATTCTTAATTGCAGTAATGAATTTCATAGCTCCTTCGGGCACATTAAAATTTTGATAACTACTTATCAACTTATCGAAAAAGCCAAACCCAAAGTTATTCAAGCCACCATCGGTCTGCAAAATAATTACATACTCATACTTTAGAATTTCCTGCATATAATCCAGATTTGCAACTTCAGCAATTACCTTATCAGTTCCATCATTATAATACTTACTGTTGTAATACCAAAAATCTAGAGAGTTAAAAACATTGGATGGAATCCCACTGTAATACATATTCCAATAAAAACTGTCTCCAATAACTAAAACTTTTGGTCGGTACTTCCCTTCCTGAATGTACCCATAAGATGGATAACCAAGATCATAAGTATTAATTGGTAACAAAAGATTTGCAAGTTCGCCCAAATCATATTCGGTATTTCGTTGCTCAGAACTTAATTCAACATTTGTTAAAACAAGTTCCGGAATATCTTTTCCTAAATCGTATTCGGTTTTCTTTACAAGACTATCAGCACACAAATACATTCCATAATACGACCAATGTATCCCAGCTTTAGGAAATAAAGGATACTCGGTTTTACCCTTCATTTTTAAAAACCATGAATTAAAATCAATATTATTAATGCCTCGCTTATCGCACTCGGCCGACAAAACTGAATAGTTGGTTTTTGGAGACTCTCCATTGATAAAATACTGATCTGGAATGAATTCTCTAAAATACGTTGCTTTACCGGGAGCAAATACAAAAAGCATCTTAATGTTGTGATTATTTAAAATATTCTGAGCCTCTACAGCCTTCATCATCATCGTATCAACTCTTCCATCTCCAACATAATCAGCTCCTGTTGTTGCATAAATATAGTTATTCTCAAACAAATAATTCTCTTTACCAATAATCACCTTTTCAGCGCTTGTCTTTTGGAAAAGACTAAATTGAACTTGATTATGAATTCGTACCAAAGTATTATGAAAACCAATATTTTCGTTAAGATATTTTTCCTGCTGAGCCTGAAAACTACCATTAAACCAAGTACTGTCGTTTAAAATAGGCTTCTCGGTCTTTATATAAACCCCACCAAGAGGTTTTTCATCAAATAATCGCAATGATTTTACCACCAGCGGCACAAACAACAAAGCTAAAAAGACAACGAATATTATTTTTTTAATGTCTTTCATTTATAAAATTTTGACAAATTTAATGCAATTTCATAACTGAGCATAAAAACGGAATAAAAAATAATACCATTAATACATAATTGTCCTAAAAATTATTTAATTTTACATTTGATTGAGAACAATGAAAAAGATAAAGCTGATATTAATCGTACTATTTTTAATGTCTGGATCATTATTATGGTCTCAGGACATTCATTTTAGTCAGTTTTTCTCGGCACCATTGCACACAAATCCCGCAAATGCAGGTAATTTTGAAGGTGATTACAGATTTGTTTTAAACAACAAAAATCAATGGAATACATTCACAAATGCTTACACAACTTTTGCTGGTTCCTTCGAAACAGCTTTTGACGACATTATAAAGAAAAACTCACGTCTTGGCACAGGAATACAGATTAATAATGATATTGCAGGTGATGGAAAATTCGGAACCACACAATTTTATCTAAATCTTGCATACAGTTTTCCAATCGACAAAGCTTCAAAAATAAATATCACTACTGGTCTAAATGGCGGTTATGTGATGCACGGCATAAATTTCAACAATTTATATTTTGGAAACCAATACGATGGCGAACAATTTGTTCCCGAATTGCCAAGTGGAGAATCTATAAGTTTTGATAAAATATCTTACGCCGATTTTGGCGCAGGATTCTTAGCAAAATATAAATATAAGCCAGAGCTAAACTTTGAAGCAGGGTTCGCTGTAAATCATATTTTTCAA
>JAQVGK010000502.1 GCA_028696755.1 Bacteroidales bacterium
CGAAAGGATAAAGCTCGTGTAAATTCTGACATTTTTAAATCGGACTTATTTAAAGGTAAATTTCCAGAACCAGAATTTATGAATAATATTAGCTCCGAATACGACGAATCGTTTGTTTGGGTAAACCCAGGTGGCGAGTTTATGGTAATTGCAGCTGATAACGATAAATCGGGTGGAGGATACGATCTTTTTATCAGTTTTAATAAAGATGGAAAATGGTCTGCCTTCGAAAATTTGGGTTTCCCATTTAATTCGCCAGCAAACGAAACTCAGTTTACTCTTTCTAGTGATGGTAAAACTGCTTATATAGCATCCGATCGTGCAGGTGGATTTGGTGGGTTTGATATTTATTCGATTGATTTTGAGAAATATATTGCCGAAAAACTTGGGTTTTTACCAGCTAATATTCTGGTTTCGGGTCAGGTTACCGATGAAGAACTAATTGGAGTGGAAGCAGATATTAAAATAATTGATATTTCAAATTCAAAAAAATCTCAATCTGTAAAAACTGATAAGGAAGGATATTACGTTGTGAATTTACGCTGCGATAAACAATATACTGTCGAAATTAAAAACAAAGCATTTGCTCCTCTAAGTACAGAAATTGACTTGACTGGCGTATTTAATGGCGAAATAGTTAAGGATTTTGAAATGGTTGGAAAGGAGTAGTTGCAGCCAGACCTGTCAGTGCGAGGCACTGAGGCTCTCGAAGTGTCCGCAGGACCTGACATTGTCGCAGATGAAACGAACTCAATAAAGTATAAAAAACATGAAAACAACAATCCGTAAATTCATAGAATCAGATTACGAAGCAGTTCTCGAAGTGTGGTAGCAAACCGATATGGGCGGAGCACATCGAGGCGATAATCTTAAAATTATTAGCGAAACATTGAAAAATGGTGGAGTGCTTTTCGTGCTATTAGTCGATGAGCAAATTGTTGGCACTTCTTGGATTACCAACGACAGTCGCCGACTTTATCTTCATCATTTTGGTATTATTCCAGCATATCAAGGTAAAGGGCTAAGTAATATTTTGATGGATACTTCAATGCAATTTGCTCGCGAATCGGGCTTGCAGATAAAACTAGAAGTGCATAAAAACAATGCCATCGCTCGCCGACTTTACGAAAAATACGGTTTTAAGTATCTGGGTGATTACGATGTGTTTATTGTGAGAGAATACTAGCTTGAAATCACAAATCCTAAAAACCAAATCCCATGTAAGCTTCAAGCACGAAATTTCAAATCACAAAACTTAATAACTGCAAAATATGCACTAACTGTTTTTAATTTCTAATTTTAAAATTTGATATTGTTTAGGATATAGATATTAGTGCTTGAAATCCTAAATCCTAAATCCCAAGCAAGCACAAAAATCAAATTGTAAAAACCAAAACCCAACACCTGTAAAATAGCACAACCCGTTTTGAAATTTAGAATTTAAAATTTCATATTGTTTAGGATTTAGATAATAGAGATTTGTGCTGAAATCCCAAATCACAAATCCCAAATTACAAACTTAGTAGTAGCCATTGTGATTTACTTGCGTGAGGGCTGCGCCGTTGTCTTTTGTTTTTTGTGATTTTCTAATTTGATATTGTTTAGGATTTAGATATTGGAGATTTGTGCTTGAAATCCTAAATCACAATTCACAAACGTAGTAGTATCCATTGTGGTTTGTAATTCAATGTCGTTTAGTTAAGGCTTTCAAAAATGAATTTTATTTTTTTAAATAATCCATCAATAAATGTTAATGTCCTCTGGACAAAGGAGTGGTTTTAGTAGTTTATTTAGTTTTACTGACGTTAAAGCCCTAACGGGCTAGCTATTCCTGTAGCTTTAAGTCAAAGCGTTCTCACTAAAACTCGTTTTTGTCCAGGGGACATAAACGTCAGTAAAAATCCTAAAAGAAAAGCACTTTTTGTCCAGAGGACATATACCTAAAAATGCTTAACTAAACGACATTGATTTGTAATTTGTAATTTGAAAGTTCTAATTTGTTATTGTTTAGGATTTAGATATTATGATTTTGGATTTCCCCAACTTTCTCTAACTTTGTCAATCTATTTTCAAACTTACATAATTGAAAAAGCAAATTCTAAAACTGGCAATTCCGAATGTGGTTAGTAATATCACTATTCCGATTGTGAGTTTAGTGGATATTGCTTTAGTAGGACGTTTGGGAGCATCGCATATTGGAGGTGTGGGATTTGGAACTATGGTTTTTACTTTGGTTTATACAGGATTGGCTTTTTTAAGAATGGGAACCAATGGCCTTACAGCTCAGGCTTATGGAGCATCTGATTTTAAAGAAACTACTGCTGTGCTTGTGCGTGCATTGATGCTTGCGATTTTTGCTGGGATTTTATTAATTTCATTACAAGTTCCGATTGAGAAACTGTTAATTTCATCGCTTGATGGCTCTCCACAAGCCTTAGATTTTGCTTCAGATTACTTTTATACGCGAATTTATGCCGCACCTGCTGCACTTTCGGTTTTTGTTTTTATGGGTTGGTTTGTTGGTATGCAGAATACAAAAATCCCGATGTGGATAACAATAATAATTAGTGTTACAAATGCTGCTTTTAGTACTTATTTTGTTCTTTATGAAGGGTTTGGGGTCCGTGGTGTTGCGCTTGGCACAGTGATCTCACAATATGTTGGGTTAATCGCAAGTGTTTTATTCTTTTTATCAAGGTATAAACGCAGCATTCTTTTAATCAGTCGAAAAGCTGTTCTTAAAATAAAGGAGATTAAGCGATTTTTTAACGTTAGTCGAGATATTTTTATTAGGTCAGCTTTATTAACAGGCAGTTTCTTCTTATTCAATGCGGTTTCGGCTCAACTTGGAGATGATACTCTTGCATTAAATTCGGTAATGCTACAATTTTTATGGTTTTTTGCTCACTTTGCGGATGGATTTGCTTATGCAGGAGGAACATTAGCCGGAAGGTACAAAGGCGAACTAAAACCTGCTTTGCTAAAGAAAGTTGTTTCCGATTCGGTAAAACTTGGTTTTATTATGGCCTTGATTTTTAGCATTATTTATTTTTTGTGCGCAACTCCTGCATTCAAA
This sequence comes from Bacteroidales bacterium, assembly GCA_028696755.1. The sequence goes on from JAQVGK010000502.1 coordinate 3,077, forward strand.
CTTTTAACCGATGATGCAAACGTTCTACAACTTGCTTCTGATTTTCG